>JAFGSO010000501.1 GCA_016934605.1 Calditrichota bacterium
CGCAGCATGCCTTCACAAAAAACGACATGAATCCGAGCTTCAATTCATACTTTTTCTGGAATAGATCTTTATAATTATTGCGGACCTCAATAATCCTGCTCATGTCCAGTTCATTGAAGGTGGTAAGCATGGCGGTCTGATTTTTCGCTTCCACCATTCTCCGTGCAACGGTTTTTCGCAGAGTGGACATGCGGGAGCGATTTTCTTTCCTTCCCGAAACGCTTCTCTGAACAGCAGGCCGGGCTCCCCTGGGCACCTCTTCTCCCTTTGGTTCCTTCTCGGATGCCTTCTCTTTTTCCCCCACCGGCGCTTTTTCCGCCGCCTCCATGGCTCTCACCACATCGGACTTGGTGATCCGTCCTCCCGGTCCGGTTCCTTTAACCTCCCCGACATCCAGTCCTGACTCTGACATCAACCTGGAAGCAACCGGTGATATTTTAACCTCTTTCCCCTTCTCTTCCGCTTTACCTTCCGGTACTTCTTTTTCGGGTTTCTTCTTTTTTCCCTCATCTCCTTTCTTTTCTGCCGGTTCTTCCTCCGCTTTTTCTTGTTCCTTTTCTTCAGTGCCCTGCTTTTCTGCTTCGGTATCTATTTCGGCTATTTTATGACCAATGGGAACGGTATTACCCTCCTTTTCTATAATCTTCAATACACCATCCTTTTCGGCCCTGATCTCCAGGGTGGCCTTCTCCGATTCTATTTCGCAGATCACATCATCCCGCTCTACATACTCCCCATCTTCCTTCATCCATTGACCGACAGTCACTTCATTGATGGATTCTCCGATTGATGGTATCTTCACTTCGAAGCTCATTTCTGGTCCCCTCACTTTATGGTTATGGTAAGGCTTGATGAGAAAGCTGTCAATCACCTAACGCTTTTGTTAATATTTTTTTCTGATCTATGACATGCTGCCTGTGGAAACCGGTAGCCGGAGTGGCGCTTTCTTCCCGTGCAATGTACTCCAGTTCAACCAGATCGAACTTGCGTTTCAGGAAGCTCAGAATCCCGAAATTTTCGGGTTCTTCCTGAACCCACAGATGTTTTTCAGCATTATTGTATTTTCTGATGATTTTTTTAAGAGTCTTCACCGGCAACGGATAGATTTGTTCCAGACGGATCAACGCGGCATTTTTTAACTCGTTCGCTTCGCGATGCTCCAGCAGATCATAATAAATTTTCCCGCTGCAGAAAATCACTTTTTTTACCTCCGAAACCTTTACTGATTCATCATCCAGAACCGGTTCAAAATGTCCCTGTACGAAATCTTCAACCGGACTGATACATCGGGGATGCCTCAGCAGGCTTTTAGAAGTAAAAACGATGAGCGGCGTCCGGAATGGAATTTTCATATGCCGGCGCAGGAGATGGAAAAAATTAGCGGGAGTGGTACAGTTAGCCAGTACCATATTATTTTTGGCGCATAATTCCAGGAATCGTTCGATTCTGGCAGAGGAATGTTCCGGACCCTGTCCCTCGTATCCGTGAGGGAGATACATAACCAGACCGTTCATTCGTTTCCATTTTTGTTCAGCGCTGGAAATAAACTGATCGATCACAACCTGAGCGCCATTGACAAAATCTCCGAATTGAGCTTCCCAGATGGTCAGCGTTTGTGGGGTATTGCAGGAGTAGCCGTATTCGAAGCCAAGAGCTGCATATTCGGATAAAAGTGTATTATAAATATCAAAACGTGAATTTTTTGTCTGAACCTGCTGCAACGGGATATAAGGTTCTTCAGTCTCTTCATTCAACAGAACTGCATGGCGATGGGAGAAAGTACCACGGACAGTATCTTGTCCGGATATCCTTACGGATATATCCTCAGCCAGCAGTGTGCCGTAAGCCAGATATTCCCCAATCGCCCAGTCGGCCACACCTTCATCGATAAGCTTTTTTCGCTGTCCGTCATATAATTTTCGAATTTTCCGGAATATTTTTTCTTCTTTCGGGATGGTTAGAATTTTATCGCCAATCTCCAGCAGTTTTTTTCTGTCAATTGCTGTCTTAAGCTTCTCTTCGAAATCGAATGCGTCCACCCGCTGACTTTCGTCACATTTATCCATGACTCTGTTATTCTCGGAAACTGATTTTTTCTTCTTACTTTGTTCAAGTCGTTCCTGAAGCATTTCCAGGAATTCCCGTTCCATCTCCTTTCCAAGTCCCTTATCCACACTATCGCTCTGCATGAGTTTTCGGATGTAGATCTCCCGCGGATCCGGGTGTTCGGCAATTATTTTATAAAGTTTGGGCTGGGTAAAGCGGGGTTCATCCCCTTCGTTATGGCCATATTTCCGGTAACCCAGAAGGTCGATGAAGACATCTGTATGGAATATCTGGCGGTATTCCATTGCCAGTTGTATGGCAAACACAACCGCCTCCACATCATCTGCATTTACATGAAAAACCGGCGACAGGGTAACCTTTGCTACATCGGTGCAATAGGTACTGGAACGTCCTTCCAGGTAGTTCGTGGTAAATCCCAGCTGATTATTAATCACCAGATGAATTGTTCCACCGGTGTGATAAGCCGGTAGTTGCGACATCTGAATCACTTCATAAACAACACCCTGACCCGCCATGGCGGCATCACCATGTATCAGGATGGGAGCAACCCGGGTGTAATCATTACCATAGAGCATTTCCATCTTGGCCCGGGCGATACCCTGAACTACCGGATCTACTGCTTCAAGGTGGGAAGGATTGGGTGCCACTGTCAGCTGTATTTTTTTGCCCTTTTGCGTTTTCACCCGGCTGGTATATCCCAGGTGATACTTCACATCTCCGGCAAAAACAGATTCCGCATATTCCTCACCTTCAAATTCGCTGAATATTTCCTCATAGGATTTATTGAGAATATTTGCCAGAACATTGAGACGACCGCGATGAGGCATCCCGATGACAAATTCTTCAATCCCCATCTCGGAACCTTTCTCAATAATGGCATCTAATCCGGGAATCAGGGTTTCCCCACCCTGCAGTGAGAAGCGTTTTTGTCCGATATATTTGGTATGAAGAAAATTTTCGAATACCACTGCCTGATTTAACTTTTGTAATATATGGCGCTTTTCCTCGAGAGTAAACTGAGGGGTATTTCTTGAGGACTCCATCTTTGTTCGAAGCCACCAGACCCTGGCCGGTTCACGAATAAACATGAATTCCGCCCCGATGGAATGACAATAAGTCTGCGTGAGGTGTTCTACAATTTCCCGCAGTGGTGCCGGGCCGATACCAATCTCTAGTCCGGCCTGAAAAGTGATGTCCAGATCTTCCTCCTCCAGATTGAAATTCACCAGATCCAGAGTGGGTCTATATTGTCTTCTGGTCCTTACCGGGTTGGTCCGGGTAAACAGATGCCCCCTGCTGCGATATGCCTGAATCAGATTGAGGACACGCATTTCTTTTTGTATATGAACCGGCGCTTCTTCCTCACCTGTCTTATGTCCATCTTCAGAAAGGGCAAATTCGAAACCCTCAAAAAAAGTTCGCCAGCTGCTTTCCACTGAATCAGGATCTTTCAGATATTCCTGGTAAAGCGAATCGATAAACCGGGGATGTGCATGATGTATGTGAGTTTGTTTTTTCATTTTAGTATTTTATTTAAATATTTATCTGAATTCCAGCTGATAAATTACATGATAACCCGAATAAAATCAAATGGTAATAGAATTCACAAAATTTTCTTAAAACTGCTCATGAATTTTTTACAGCCAGATTTAATAATATTTTTCATTAATATTACCAGACATTTAGCACCGGACGGAGAAAAGGTATAAAAAACCCTCCTTCAGATCTGGCTGAAAAGGAGGGTTATCAATCAGAAGTGCATCCTAATTCACAAATTGTCTGGCATAATATCTGGCTGTCAGTTTTTCTCCAGTTGCCCGTTCGATCATTTCATTCCAAGAAAAGCGGTTTCCCGGTTTGAACACCGTCTCAATCAGGAACTGGCCAATCTGTTGATTTTCGGAGATGCTCAGATTTTCGGGATTTTCTGTCTGCAGCACCTCCCGGCTTATGGAATAATAAAATTGTGATGCCAGGATATTTCCTAAAAGATAGTTATGATAATAGGCCGGATAGAGTGCAACATGTATTTTGGCCGCCCAGTCAGGCTTATCACGGCCAGTCGGTCTTTTGATCATTTGATACTTTTCAACCAGATCCCACCATAAATTATTCAGATCCTGATCGGGATTAGCGTACATGCTTTTTTCGAACCGGTACATCACCTGGGCCCAGCGGCTGAATACCAGAGTTTCCAGGCGCAGGGATTTGTGACAGTCTTCTGCGATTTGTTTAATCTGATCTTCAGGAACTCCCACCACGTCCCGTAACCAGGAAGGATCGGATGCAAATCCTCCGAACATCATGGCTATAGCTTCCGTGGTGAAGGCATGAGCGGGTCCACGCAGCGTCCATGGCATAGAACGGTCGTTAAATTTATCATACACCGCGTGTCCGAATTCATGCAGCATGGTATTCATCCAGTTATAAGTCGGTTTCACATTACAAACCACCCGAACATCACCTTCCCTGTCAATGTCGGTACAATAAGCGTGCTGATACTTCCCTTCCCTCTCAAAAAGATCACTGGAGGCAATCAGGTCATCAATCGGCAAACCAATACCTTCATAATAGGATCTGGTTAAATCCACAATGTCCCTGTCTCTGTAAAACTTATCCAGATCGACATTATAGATTCGGGGAGCCTCCTGGAAGAAACGGTTCTGATAGTGCCAAGGCATCATTTCATCAATAGAAATCCTGTACTGTTCCGATAGAGTGCCATCAATGTCCTTTTTAACATCCATAAAGGCATCGCGTGTGAGAGAATCCAGTTCATCAAAGAGCTTTTCAATTTCCACCGGATCCTGTTCAGCAAGTCTGAGCTGCATGCTGTGATAATTTTCAAATCCCAGCTCACGGGCTGCTTCATTCCGGAGTGAAACCAGCTGCAGAACATCATCTGCCACGAGTTGTCCCACCTGTTTGCTCGCTTTCCATGCTTTTTCCAGAATGCGGCTGTCCTTGCTGGTTCGTAAAATCTCCTCAATTTCGTTATCACTGTATTTTTGTCCATCGATCACCGCACGAAAAGTGGAATACTTCTGCTCGATGGCAGTCTGCATTCTTATCATCTGCTCTAATTTTTGCCTATCTATCTGATTACCAAGATATTGATTGTAGATCAGATCCAGTTGGCGTTTTGCAATTAGATCCTGAATCGCATCCGATTCCTTTATATTCTTCAGTATACTGAAATCTTCCTTGCTTGCAAAAATATTGCTCAGTTCAATCTGCAATTCCTCCATTTTACGGTACAGTGAATCTTCACCAGAGGTTGTAGCCTGGAAATATGCCAGGTTGGCTTCTTTTGAAAGTGGAATCACCTTCTGTTCAAATTTTACCAGAAATTCATCAAATTCTTTTTGCATCTTACTCGACTCCGAATTACAGGTAATGAGCAATAACATATACATTATCAGAAAAAATAATGTGAATGCTGAAGAAAAGAAATATTTTCTCATAGAACTTTACCCCTTTACATAAATGATATCTGAAAACTAATCGTTGTTATATAAAAATTAAAGTTTTTTTAATTTCGATACAAACAAACTAAATTATTTTTTAGACTTGTAACGTTCCGTAAAAGATTATGGAAAGAGGTTTTGCAATTGTTCAGATCCTCTTTGACCATTATAATTAAACCGCTTTGTTTACAATTGGAGAAGACAGGGAGTTCCCTGCAAAATACAGCTTTGACAAATGTTTGAAATTTTGTGGACAAATGGCCGTAAAAAAAGATTCAGTGGAAATGAAATATTTAAAATCACAAATCCTTTTAAACTCATTTATTTTTATATCTTTGTGCCTTCGTATCTTGGTGGTTATGAATTTTCCAGGATAGATTTTCCGCCAGCACTCGAGAGTTTTACCCGAAAGGGCGTATCGAAATCCGAATGCAAATATTAGTTATTAATTTAAATCATGACCAAATACGGGATCAGCCATGGATCAGATCAAAGAGCTTAAGAGAAAATCTGCCGAAAAAGCAGTACAATACATCAATAGCGGTATGGTTATAGGATTAGGTAGTGGCAGCACTACTGAATTTGCAATCCAAAAAATTGCCGAATTAATAAATCAGGGCAAATTGCAGAAAATCATGGCTATTCCGAGCTCAAACAGAACTGAAAAAATTGCCCGAAAATATAAAATCCCTCTTACCGATTTCCAGGTTCATCAACATATTGATCTGACAATTGATGGTGCAGATGAAGTGGATCCCCACCTGAATCTGATAAAAGGAGGCGGAGGAGCCCTGTTGCGTGAGAAAGTTTTAATTCAGTCCAGCAAGAAAGTAATCATCATTGTGGATGAGAGTAAATTGTCCCCTGCTTTGGGGAATAAGTGGGCCGTTCCGGTGGAAGTTCTGCCTTTTGCCTGGCCTGTCGCCGCTGATTATCTCCGATCTCTTGGCGCTGAGGTCAGTATAAGGCAAACCCCTGCGGGGAAAGAGTATATCACCGATCAGCAAAATTTTATTCTGGATGCCAACTTCGGAATCATTTTTCAGGCAGAAGAACTTGCACTAAAAATGTCCCAGAGGGCTGGAATTCTGGAGCATGGTCTTTTTCTGGAGTTGGCCACGGATGTCATTGTGGCCGGCCAGAAAGGGATAAATCACCTGAAACGATTCGACGTACTTTAGCATCCGGGAGACCACAAGTTGTCCATAAAATAATTCTGCCTGCATTTTGTTGTCACCGTTATTATTGAATCCGAGAAATTGATCGTATTGAACTTTTTTTAATTTGGCGATTATAATGAGCTCAAAAAAATAAACTTATCGAAAATTTATGGATAGAAATTCAACCGCTCGAAGTGAAATCAGCGAAAATAATAAAATTTACCTCCCGGTAATGAACATTATTCATTATACAACTGATCTTTTTGAAATTCGGCTGGAACGGTTCGGTATTGAATTTGAACCGGGTGAATGTGTGGCCATTTATCTGGAAGATAATGAAACCTTCCGGGAATACAGTATTGCTTCGGGAAACCGTGATCCTTACCTCAGTTTTCTGATAAAACACCTGGAGCACGGCAGAGTCACTGAGTACTTGCAGAAGCGGGTCCCGGGAGATGTGATCAGGCTAAGTCATCCATATGGAGAATTCCGACCCGGACGGCAGCACAAAAACGGGGAATTTATCTTTATCGCTACCGGTACCGGTATTGCTCCTTTTCAGTCTTATATCCGAAGTTATCCCGGGGATCCACCCCTGCGGTTTTTATATGGAATCCGCCGAATTGAAGAATCCGTAAATCTGGAAAGTATCCGGAAGATTTGTCCTGTTGAGGTCGCTATTTCAAGTCAAAATCTTGAGGGCTACCATTACGGACGGGTCACCGACCTGATACCAGGCTTTCCTATTGAGCCGGATATTCACTATTATCTGTGTGGACTCGATACCATGATCGATGACGTTACTGCTGC
>JAFGSO010000502.1 GCA_016934605.1 Calditrichota bacterium
ATCGGAAAGGCGTGACGCAATCTCCAGTTTTTCGTCGGGTTTCAGCGAGACGCCGGGTGTCTGTTCCCCGTCCCGTAAGGTGGTGTCAAAAAAACGTACTCTGTTAGTGAATAAAACGATCTGTCATGGAAATTCCACCACGTATATAAAGTTACAGCCAGTCATCATTAACGTATCTGAGAGAGATAACCCAAAAAATTGACTGGTTCAATAAAATTTTGCAAAGAAATTTTATCTAAAAATATCAATCCATCTGTGGTGAAAAATATGCCGAGATATTGTGAAAACTGTGGTGCAGAATTGCTATATGAAGAAGCAGAAATTTGTCCAAAATGCGGTGTTCGAATCAAAGAGCCGACCTCACCCCAAAAAGAAAAAAGCCCTGGTGTTGCTTTATTATTATCGTTCTTGTTTACGGGATCTGGTCAGGTCTATAACGGGGAATTATTAAAGGGAATTTTATTTATTATAGGAACATTTGTCGGCATGCTTTTTTTCTTTATACCAGGATTAATTATCTGGATTTTCGGCATTTATGATGCATATTCAATTTCAAAAAAGATGAATGAGGGTGAAATTGAGTTTAAAGAGCCATCCGCACTTGATATAATATTGTATGTGATAGTTTGGATTATATTCGTGGTAATTATTATTGCTGCAATAATCGCTGCCTTTATTTTTGGAATGGCTGGCTCTCCTTATTATTAATACCAATAATTTTTCAAAGCATACTCCTTAAAAATTTGAATCACTACCGGAAATGGCGAATTTCGATAGAGATTAGGTTATAATTTTATGGTGTTTGTTGTTTCATCAGGGTCAGCAATTGCTGCAAATAGTAATAACCTCTGCAACCTTCTAAACAAATTCTACAATTCAATGAAAAAATAAAATATTTAATCGGGTTTTATGATCCCGGCATTGATTTGTTTAGCTGATGTATACGCATCATAAATATTATATAGCCAGAATAATGGAAAGAGGATAATTCCAATGAGAATTAGCATACTTATTGCTAATATTATACCGATGATAATGAAAAGAATTCCTTTTTCAATTTGTCCATTATAGATTTGACCAAGACCTGTAAATAAAAAAGAGAGTATTGCTGCAATAGCTGGATTTTTTATCTCCGTTGGTTGTGGTGCAGCTGAAACCCTTACACCGCATTTTGGGCAAATTTCCGCATTCCTGTCGATTTCGGCTCCACAATTTGAGCAAAATTTCGTCGTTTTTACATCTGCCATGTAATTCACTTGGGTATACTAAATATAAATTAATTAGCAATTTTTTATTGAATAATATAATTAAATACTTAGTAATAATACCGAATATCTTCTTCATCTTTCCCATGTATGATTTTGTAATTTCAAAGTATTTACAGGAGAACGACAAACTCCCCGTAAAGCAGGCCCAGCGTTCTATCTCCCTGGTCATTTTACTAATCTTCATTTTCATGGAAACTTCACCTAAATCCTTCTAAATATCATTACACTTGCACGCAAAAATGAGTGAAATTAAAAAAGAAGGGACCGTTAGATAACTTTGAATGAATTTATCATTTGATTTACTTTGCCCAGATAGGTGTTATACTTCCCTGGTATAGCGGCATAGCTGACGACATATAATCGATTATTTTTTATCGTTAAGACCTGCAGCCACTTAATATCATACCCTAAATATTTTCCTGTATAGACGATTCGCATGGCGTCACTACCGTCTAGTTTCATTGCATTTCTTTCAATCAAATAAAAATTGGAAAACTCATTTGAAAGCTGTTCTATCGCTTCGTTGGTAGCTGATTCCATATCGACATATCCATAAAATGGAGTAACCACGACATTCAAATTTTCCCGGAAGGTATCATCATATCCTTCGAGGGGAGAAATAAAGACCACGGTGGCACCTTGCACATTTTCTGTCTTGGTCCAATCAACTGGATAGCTAATACGAAATCCTTGCACCTCATTCGAATATGTCAGATAACCCGGCACCGGTGATGGAGTGGGTGATGGAGTTTTTGTATGCGTAATGGTAAGCGGTGGTATTTCATATTCGTAGTCTATATACAGCGTAAAATCGCCTTCTCCCTGATACGATTTTATGAGCCAGTAGTAGGTGCCCAGCGGAGGGTTAGGGATATCAATCTGCTCATTTGAAAAGGAATTTTCAGATCGATAATCATAGTCATGAGGGGTAGGAGCACTTCCAACCTTCACATAGAGATCAAAGTCCGCATCTGTTGGACCCACAAGCCGCAATGTATACCTTGTGGTTTTCGGGTCCCGGATGTTTGTATATGACGAGTATGTTCCCCCCGCTTCGATATTTCCGATAACTTTCTCTGATGGTGTATGTGTTGCAGTCGGGACAGGGGTGATTGTCGGAGTTACTTGTTGCGGAAGAGGGGGGATCGGGATAACGCATCCGCAACATAGGGTCAGGATAATTACAAACAGGATTATAACTGGTAGCAGGAAAAATCTAGGTTTCTCAGCCAACGATACCATAACAAATCGAGGATTATCCTTTAAATAAACTTATTGATTAAAATGTTTCTTTTAAAGATGACTTAGATATCCTCGCCTATCTGTGGGGAAATTATGAAAAATATACAAATGCAGGCTGGGAAATCACCAAATATCCAGAAGTAGTAATAAACCGTACTCCTTTGATATACAGCCATAATTAAAGAAACACATGAACCTGAAAATAGTAATACCTAAACCTGACGGAAAAGATTTAAATAAAATTCGATAGAAAAAAACAGCTCATGGTTCAGAATTTTTGCCCGAACTGCGGGGCAGAATTACACTATAAAGAAGCTGAAATTTGTCCGGAATGCGGTGTAAGAATTAAGGCCGCCCCCAAGGAAATATATCCATATGCAGGGTTTTGGATACGATTTGTTGCAGCATTTATCGATGGGATTATTTTAACGATAGTCGAATATGCTATTTTGTTTTTCCTAATATTTGCTACAGATGTATCATATTCAGGTAATCTTTTTTATCCTCAATATAATTATCAGTATTATGGTGGCATGTTTGTCTTTTGGATCCTTATCAGTATTCTGATAAGCTGGGTATATTATGCCTACCAAGAAAGTTCACCAAAACAGGCAACGATCGGCAAACAGGCTGTTGGAATTGTCGTCACGGATTTAGAGTTTCACCAGATTACATTCGGAAAAGCGACGGGTAGATTTTTCGCTAAAATCTTATCAGTGATTGTATTATTTATCGGATATGTTATGATAGGATTCACTGAAAAGAAACAAGGACTTCATGATATGCTCGTAGGCACATATGTGGTATATCAAAACAAAATTTAATTCGGTATAAAACGAAAAAATATTATTTTTTTTTGGGTATAGTATTATTCCGGCCCTTAATACCTTTAATAACTGAATGATTCTCTGTTTTCACTCTTTCCGGATCTACCCGAGGATATATCTTCAGACATACTCGGGATACAGACCAAGTATCCAGAATTTCGTGATACATCCTTTGAAGCCAGTTTATCGTTTGATATCCCCTGGATCCCCTGATTCTGTTGATATAATTCCCTTTTCCATCACAATAATTCCCTTATCAATGGTTCATAAAACGATGAACACATCCCTTTGCCGCGATGCCCACGTAAGTCTTCCAAATATCGGATCAAATAGGAGATCCCTTCTCTACCCTTTTTGGTGGTCACGGGAAAAGTGTGGCTTAATTCATACTAACGACAATTCGTGATATGCCGGTGTTTAATATCCTAATGCCGGAAGTATCGCACCCCGGTAAAGATCATGGCCATGTTCAGGGTATTTGCCGCGGCAATCACCTCGGCGTCCCGGATCGACCCGCCGGGCTGGATGAGCGCCGTGGCGCCGGCAGCGGCGGCGATCTCGAGCGTATCAGGGAATGGCAGGAAGGCATCGGATGCGACCACCGACCCGACCAGCGAGAAGAGGGAC
>JAFGSO010000503.1 GCA_016934605.1 Calditrichota bacterium
AAGGCTGGAGGAATTTATGAACATCTTTTCATTGCAAGACAAAGGATTCAGTATTTCTGCGATTCATCGTGAAACGGGTATGGACCGGAAGACTATTCGAAAATATTTAAAGCTGGGACGCCATCAGCGGCCGGTCATGAAAAAATGGATATTTTTCGCTCTTATAAAAAACCTTGGACGATGACTATCATTTTATTACTTCGTCACTAGTGGAGGGAGCATATATGGATGATTCCCAAATCTTTACCCGTCTGTGCGATACATTTGCTCCAACGTCGGATAACTTCAAAAACTAACTGATTACTCTCTGTAGATGGAATCGAAAATCTTATTGTCATTCTTGCTTTTTGGTATCAGGCTCTTCCCATATAGGTGATTTATTCAAAAAGGTTCTTTCTCTGAAATAATTAACAGGCGAATTCTTAAACTCTCCATCATAATTTTCCTCTAAATTCTGAATTATATCAGGTAGATTCTTCGGATCCATTAGTTTATTTCTTTCCTTTAGAAAAGGAAATTCTGCATTATAATACTCATTTAAATTTTGAAGGGTGTCTAGTATATTCTCCGGACCTATATGATCATATTCATCTTGATTAAACGGAAACTCCATATTTACCAAGTCATAGATATATATGATAAAGGTACCCAAGATACGAATTAAATCTGCAATCCAGTTCCTTAATTCCAGTTCCGCTTCGTCATATATTCTTTTTGCAATTTCATCCTGCGATAATTCATCCCTTTTCTCCTGTTCAAGTCCTTTAAACGCCTTATGAATGAGTACTTCTTTTACCTTCTCATCAGTACCTAAGGTTTGGTACAAATAGTAAATAAAATTATTCTGAAAAAATTTCGAGGAACGCCCTCTACGAATTGATTCTTCCTTCGCTAGTTGTTCTTTTAAATATTTTAAATTCGCAATCAACTTTAACCCTGGAACAATCAAGGTGGCTTCAGTACTGGGTGAAAGTCCGATCGATCTTAATCTTTCATAAAAATTAAAAAATAATTTTTCCAGATCTTTGTAATCATCTCTTAATAATCTTTTATGTGTCCTGTCGATTTGTATTACTTCATCCGTCTCCAAGTCCTCATAATATTCCATAACAAGATGAATAGTACGAAGATTAAACAATTCTTCTGACACATATTCCTCCCTGAAATATCCAAATCGATATAAATCTTTAATTTTTTCTCTAATTCTCTCAAGAAAGTCTCTGATATCCTCTTTAACATCAGTAGAAAGATTCTTAAAGTTTATGGCCCTTTTTAAGAGGAAATCATTAAGTATTTGTTCACCGTTTAGCCTTTTATCAGGCATCTCGTACCTTTGCTTCTGTGCGGCAAATAGTTTTTCGAGTTTACGACTATACAATTTATAGGATGCCTTTAGATCAAGTTTACGAAACTTGGGTAACATTTTTCGTAAGTCTTCAACACTGAATGGATAATCTGTTCCCTTATCCGAAGAACTATCTGGTATTAAAAAAGTAAAAAATTCGGCATGATCTGTGAAATGAGGTAAATCACTAATGGAAATACGCTTATCATCATATACCTGCCAAAATATATCCAATAATATTATTTTCATTTCTGAATAACCGGGGGGACTAATAAATAGATATTTAGGTTCCAGATAATCCAGCGGGGCAAAATTCAAATCCTCTCCCTGCCAGAAAGGTTTTATTAAGTCCTTTGGAAACCTAGTTTTCTTTTTTGCCATGACTTTCCCTTCCTACCTGATTCTTTGCTTATAATTTGTTCTGCCAATGTTCAAAGGAAATCTCCGGTACTTTTTTACTTAAAAAAATCACAATTAATATTCAGATTTTTAAACTTTTTTGGACTGTCAACATAATTTTAACATAAAAAATCGCCAAAATTTGCAAGAATTTGAAGAAAAAGCATACTTTTTTGGAAGAAATCGGCACATCAACGCAACATCAATTTTCATAAGTTATTGTTCTTATTGTATTTATAAAAAACGACTCCTCCGGACCAGCTTTTTATCACCGGCCCGGATTTTTTTATTATGGAATCAGTTTATTGAATTCGTGCATGACCAGATTCTGCATAATCACATCTGTAATTCCCAGCTCACCATCCATGTAAAATAAAATGTCCTCATTCATGCGCTGCTTCTCCCAGAACCAGTACCTCATCTCATTGGGCTGAAACAGCGGATGATTGGAATCTGTGATATGAAAAATAACAAAATAATTCTCGGGAATAAACCTGGAAGGGTCCCGCCACTTGTTTGGGACGAGATCCAGGAAATCCTTTGAGTCGTAGATCACAACAATGTCATCTCGAAAGTCTATTTTTGCTCTTTGCATATTGTTCGTCCTTTCCAAAACTGTGCAAAATCTATAAAGACTATATTTAATAGAAACTGCACAGTTTTTAGTTTTATTTTTTTAGTATTTTAAACTCCCTGTTGGTTATCGTTATACCCTGTGACTCTAAATACAATTTGATTTCAGGGTGTCTTCTTAAAGTGCTTGGCAGGGTATGTACATTAACCCCAAGATCTCTTTTCAAAATAACCTTTTCTCCATTTTCAATCCTCTCCATCACTTTCTCCACAATCTTCAGGGCCACGCCTTTCAGCCGTTCCTTCAGGGCATGCACCGGATACCAGTTTTCCACGACACATCCCTCAAAGTAATCCCTTACCAGCGACAGGAAATCATTGTCTGACATAAGCATGTAAACGTGCACTCCCTGGCTGAGGTCATGTTTTCTCAGTCTGGTTCGGTAAACCTCCTGTACAAAATCCTCCAGCATGGACGCAAGTTTTATTTTCTCGGTTTCACGATCCTCAAATTTTCTCGCCTTGCCTGCTTTCTGGGCTGACAGCTTCATATTGGTATTACCATTAAGAATCAGGCTTTCGGTTAGATAATTCATTTCGCCCTTGTGAATAAGGCCGGTGAATATGATGGCATCACACTCCCGCATGGCATTATCACCCCTGGTTGATCCCAAGGTTCTGATAATCACTTTATCCAGATTGATTTCATCTGATAGTTCAGATTCATATTGTTCCTTGTTTTCCTTATACACTACAACGTAAATCTTTTCATGTTTATCAGTCAGGGCCTTGATATCCTGACTCAGGTTGAAGATTAAATTGTCTGAGTTCTGGTAAGTCGTCCGGCTGAGGTTGAACACATTACAGGCATTGACCGTCAAATGCTCATAGGTGTGGAACTGAGGTATGTATACCTTCTGAAATACCTTCGGAGGATAGAGCTGTGAAACGTCACTTGTACCATCCAGAATAATAATCCGGTCAAAATATCTCCAGTTTGTGCTGGAATAATATCCCGTTGAAATCTCCGGTTCATTATTGAGATTCTGCTTCACGAATATCCCGCCATATTCAGACAGACACTCCAGAGCCGTCGGAATATCGGTGACCTCAGTTCTGCCGATCGTATGGTCAAGCCATTGAGAGTTAAAAAAAGAATCAAAGAGAAATTTCGGCACTGTCTTTGGCTGAATTTTTATACGAGGTTCCTCTCCGCTGTATAACAGGTTGATTACCGCATTAACCGGTGCTTCCAGCCGGGTATAATATTCGGCTCCATTTTCCATACCGGAGACAGTGGTCAAAAACTCAGTCAGATTGCCCTCTGTCAGCTTCAAATTCTCCAACAGGTTTGGCTGTTCATCAATTAAAAGATGAGTCCTGCGGTGTTTTATCATTCGACCGAATTTCCAGAACTGAAATCGTCCCATCTCATCGTTTCTTGCAGAATACAGTTTCAGCCTGGCATGTGACATCACCACTACGGGAAATTCCTGCTGGAGGATATGGTTCTTCTTAACCCGGCATTCCTTTACCTCAACCGGGCAGTTCTTTTTATTGCACATCCCGGCAAAATACTGCTTGTGACCCATCCGGCATTCCTCCGGTTTTTCAGGATCATATCCGTAGAAGGCGTAGGCCGGACTGGCGCACAGGACATTCCTGAATTTCACGGCCCACTTGTTTATCTCATCCGTCACCCGCTTAACATCCAAGTTCCGTTCCACTACCACGACTGCTCCGAAATTGTCATCCACCTTCAGAGCGTTTACCACGAATTCTATCATGGCAGTGGTTTTGTAACCACCAGGAATCGTGTTTATCACAATCGGTTTCTCATTCAGCCGTTGGTCATTCATGGTAAATGTCTTCTCGAAGATCCGAACGGCCTGTTTGGCCATCGGCGCAGAGTACTGATCGACAGTTTTCTCAATTGCCAAGTCAAGCTTCACCAGGGCTTCATTCAGCGTAAAAAGCGGCGGATTAGTTGCCGTGGTAAACCAGGACTCAATTCCAGAGGACACAGTTCTGATATCGTCCAGACGAATCGGAATATTCTGCAGGTGATCGAAAGGAGTGCGGGTATTGCACGTGTGATCGCACAGCCCCTTCTCCTGAGCGAATGCGCAGGTTATTGGCTGGTAGTTTACCATGTTTTCCTGCATCTTCTGAATATGGTAATCACAGTTTGCTGGATCATAGCCTGAGTAGTCCCTTTTCAGATATTCGTGTACCTTATCCGGACGGTTCAGTCTCAGGAAAACGGCCCCGATAAAGACGTTTCGATCATTGGAGGCAGCTGTGCCACGCGAAACGTCTTTTTTAAGGGCATTGCAATTATCCTCCAGATTCTGCAGTCCCTCAGGAGTATAGTTGATAAAGTCTACTTCACCGGATATGCCACTGACCGTTGGTGTGGAAAATACTGGATTTGCAGTTACAGCTGGTTGTGAAAATTGAGGGACTTGATTGCCGGAGAATTTATAATACTCTAGCCGGCATTTCTGAATATCATCCCAATTCAGCTCAATCCTGTTGAATTCAGCATCGCACCAAAACGATCGTTGCCCTGTAGCCCTGTGAATAGCAAGAGGTAGTTTTATCAGATTTCCGTCACCAGTTGTTGATGGTTGTTTCGGAAACAGCTCTATAGTAAACGTATCTTTTTCATAGTTGACCTGTTTTCGGATATGATGCAAATATTCATACACCATTCTGGAATCAGTGTGTTCCTCCAGGAAAAACCATACATGGCACCCCTTACGACCGCTAAATTCGAAATAGTGTGGATAATCGATATGACAATCGAATTGCTGGTTTATTTCAATAATGTCATTTTTAAAATGCTGGAAGGCCTCGTCAGGCGAAGCATATACAGAATAGATTTCTTTGTTGAGATCAATATCCCAAACCCCAAAAATGCAGCTATTTTGAAATGTCGTGTAGGCACCTAACGTAACATTGCCATTTAAGTGCTCATTAATAAGTGCATCGGAAATTTTTTCTTCTTTTTTCAGGTACCGCCCATCTTGCCGTTGGACGGCAAACCTCTGATCTTCTGGTTGATAAAATAATTCCTTCATTATATATGTAGTTTCTGTTTTTGAGCATATCGCTCACCTTTATGTTTTTATGGTTTACGATCAATTAACCATTATTTGAGACTTGATCAGTCCCCGGTTGACATTTTTCTCTTCCAGCTGCTTTTTCGTGTGCATAGTAATTTTTATTATAACCTTGCCTGCACATAGAACAATAATAATCGCGTCTGCTGGCAGTTTTAAACTCTTTTTTACAGATTGAACATTTGTGGGTAAACATTTAACCTCTCATAATTAATATTAAAATGATTCATCGCCTTTAAAATCCCGGCATTACATACCGGGTTAAAGTATTTTTGGCACTTTAGCAGTACCGGCTATTTTCTGATCTTTTGGTTGGGGTGAAGAGTTGGTGTAACTGGGACCTTCAGGAGGCCAATTCTAAATCTACATTAATATAATTAATTTGGATATTTTCTGTCAAGAGTTAAATTATTTATTTCACATTTCATATATGTGAATTTTATTAAGTTACTATTTATTTCAACGTTATTCGCACATTCAGTCCTTTATCACAAGCAAAATCTATCATTTTTTTCTTCAGCCAAGAATTTGTTAATTTTTTCTGATTTCTTATAAAAACCGTCCGAAAACCTCTGAAACCCTTGCTATTACTGGGGGAGTAATTGTTTCAAACCCGGGCAATTATTCCCTGCAAAAAAATCAAAAAACGATAACTTGAAGTGTCAGCATTTTAATTCAGCTGGCAAATTTATTAATTAAACATGGAGGTTATTATGCCTACCTGGAAAAATTTACGGGATTTCTGCTCCAAGCGGGGATACGATATTATCGAAGGCAAGAAGCTCTTCGGGAGTATCTGCCGCGAGGTAGGAGGGATCCAAGAGGTCGATCTAGATCGCGTCGACGAAGTTATTGCTTTGAAGGCCCGACCTATGAACAGGCCCGCTCGGCGGATTTGGACGGACAATTCTCCGGCCAAAATCGAACGCCATATCGAGCGAAAGCAAAGCGCTATTGCTCACCGTCGCGAGCATCAAATTGTTGCCCGTGAAAAACTCAAGGTTGAAAAAAATCCTCGGCAAAAGAGGATCCTAGCGAAACGGATCCACGATTTGCAAGTGGAAGTTTCCGGCTTTGAGATTGAAATTCAAAAATGCGTATCACGCATTTTCGAATTGACCATTATCAAGGATGATGATGAATCTACGGAGGATGAATCCAAGGATTCAGAGTAGTAAAAGGGGCAGCTTCTGCTGCCCCTCTTCTTTTTTTTATTAAGATTTTATTGGAATAAGCAGTATGACACAAAAAAATGAAGCTTACACTGAAAATATATTTTGGCCGAACACCAACCATATTTTGAAACCTGTTGAACAGGTAGCAGAATACCTGAATGTTCACAAAAATACCATATACCGTTGGATAAAATCCGGACAACTTGAATGTACCAGAATTGGTAAATCAATCCACTTTACGTACGCACAAATCTACAATTTTCTAGATAAAAACAGACATCAGGTAAAAATTTACTAGTAAGAGGGAGGAACACTTCATGGCTTTTTTATATAAACGAAAATATAAATCTGGAAAAACTACATGGGTCATCTATTACCGGGTTGGTAATAAGCAACGTTCCAAGGTTATCGGTGAGACTGATAAACGGACTGCTGAAAAGGTTTTTACAAAATTTTGCGCTGAATTGGCCAGCGGAGATTTTGGAATTACAGAAATCAGGGATATTACCTTGGCAAATTATAGACAGGAATATTTGAAATCGGTCCAGAGCGAAAAAGCTGAAAGAACTATAGATAGGGAAAAACAGATACTAAAAATATTTTTAGAATACTTTAATAATAGGCAGATTTTATTGCGCAGTATTACCTCCAAAGATATTAAAGAATATCGGAATGAGCGACTCGAAAAGGTGTCCCAGGAAACCATAAATCTGGAGTTCAGACATTTGAAAGCTTTCTTCAATACTGCCCAAAGGCTTGGATATATTAAAGAAAATCCCTTTACGTACATAAAACCCGTTCGCGTTTCTCAGAGCGATCTACCCAGATTTTTGGACCTTGAAGAAATTGAGAAAGTCAGGGAGGCTTTTAAGGGTGATGATTTTGAATTATTGGTTGAATTTTATTTACTTACTGGAGTTCGCTTGAATGAAGCAATCACTCTAAACTGGGATAATATTAACACTAGAAATAAACAAATTATTATTCATGGTGAATATACTAAAAGTAAAAAGCACCGCATCATATCATACAAAGATGATAAACAAATCGAATCCTTGCTGAACCGACTTGAAAAAAGAGATGATAATCTGCTGTTCGGCCCCAGGGATAATGCCCCCCAATGGAGTTATTGGTGGGTAAGTCGGAAGATTGCTTTAAATCTGGATAGGATTGGTTTTCCGTGGGCGACCTGTCATACTTTCCGTCACACCTACATATCACATTTAGTTATGGCTGGCGTACCATTGACAACCGTGAAAGAAATTGTGGGTCATTCAAGTATAAATACTACCTTAAAATATGCACACCTTGCCCCAAGCCACACCTCCGAGATGCTGCAAAAAAGACCATATTAACAATCCGTGCTTACTTATTGCTTACTTCATTAAAAAAAGGGTTTACATCACTCTCTGTAAACCCTTGTTTTTTATGGTGGCACCTCCCTGAATTGAACAGGGGACACACGGATTTTCAGTCCGTTGCTCTACCGACTGAGCTAAGGTGCCGGCTTGATAATTGTGTGCAAAATATAAACGTCACAAGCTGATAAAACAACATTTTTTTGAATCCGTATAACTGTTGAAAATCACGGCGAGTTTTCCTATATTCCGGTAAGGACACAGGCAGTATGAAAAGACGTGACTTTATAAAACAGAGCGCCCTTATCGGTGCCGGATTTTCCTTCCTTCCCCACTCCGGACATCTGTCAGGCAAAATTCCCCGGGAATCTGCCCACTCCAGAATCATTGATGTCACCTCTTCTGGTTTGCAAAAGAATATTCCCGATACGGATTCCATCGAAAAAATGCTGGACAAGGGCATAACAGCTCTTTATCAGACAGACCGACCGGAAAAAGTATGGCAAAACCTGTTCTCCCGATCGGATGTGGTCGGACTGAAAGTCAACTGCCTGTCAGGCAAACATGCCTCCACCCACCGGGAGCTGGTAGAGGTGATCATCGAACGGCTCAGGGAGGCCGGTGTTAAAGCAGGCAACATTATCATCTGGGACCGTCTGAACCGGGACCTGGAGAGCGCCGGTTATAAAATCAATACCAATAATCGCAATAAAGTGCTCTGCTTCGGCAACGATGCTGCCGGATACGACAATCAGCTCACCGTGAATGGTTCGGTCGGCAGCCTCATAACCCGGATTTTGACCCGGATCTGCACCGCCACCATAAACCTTCCTGTTTTGAAAGATCATGGAATTGTGGGAGTTACCCTCTCCATGAAAAACTTCTTCGGAGCTATCCATAATCCCAATAAATACCATCATAACGGCGGGGATCCGTTTGTGGCGGACCTGTATGAAATCGATCTGATTCGCCGGAAGACCAGACTCATCATCTGCGATGCTCTGACGGCTCAATACGAGGGCGGACCGCCCTTCAAACCGCAGTGGAGCTGGTCCCGCAATTCCCTGCTGCTGGGAGTGGACGGGGTTGCCCTGGACCGCGTGGGCTGGGAGATTATTGAGAAAAAACGGAAGGAAATGAACTATCCACCGCTGGAAAAAATCGGACGCAAACCTCAATACATCCTTACCGCGGGAAAGAAAGGACTGGGCACAAGTGAGCTGGAGGAGATTGAGTGGGAACGGTTAAGGTAGGATTACAGGAAAGACAAAAATTATTTGAGTATAGGGTATAAGGGTATAAGGTATAAGGGTATAAGGTATAAAGGTATAGAGGTATAGTGAAAATAGTAAGCAAAGATAAAACTGAGTTAATAATCATCTATTGATTATGTTAGTATGTTTTGATTTTGAGATTCGGTATTTTATTGGAATGACGCCGGAAGGCGGATCAGGCTACTGACTGATTTGGAATTTAGGAATTGAAATTTGCACTTAAGTGAGGTTTGAGGTGAAACGAAGGGAATTTTTTAAAACTTGTTCAACGGTTGGCGGGGCATCGCTGCTTTGTTCCAGCGGTGCTTTCCCGCTAATGTCACCGCTTCATGCGGCAGATCCGGTCTATCAGCATGAGGCACGCTGGTATGAAAAAATACCCCATAAAAGAGTCAAATGTTTGCTGTGCCCGCGGGAATGTGTGGTGGACGACCGGGAGCGAGGCTACTGCGGCGTCCGGGAAAATTATGATGGCATTTACTACACACTGGTTCATTCACGACCCTGTACTTATCACATCGACCCTATTGAGAAGAAGCCGTTGTTTCATTTTCTTCCGGGAACGCAGGCATTTTCCATGGCCACGGTGGGATGCAATGTGGATTGTCAGTTCTGCCAGAACTGGCAGATTTCCCAGATCCGGCCGGAACAGGCGGATAATCTGGATCTGCCTCCTGCCAGGGTGGTGGAGATGACCAGGGAGGCCGGCGCACCATCCATCGCTTATACTTATTCCGAGCCGGTGATATTTTCGGAATATATGGTCGATACTGCCGTTGAGGGGAATAAATACGGCATCCGCAGTGTTATGATCAGCAACGGCTACATCCAGGAAAAACCGATGCGGGAACTGGCCGAGGTTTTATCCGCAGTTAAAATTGACCTGAAAGCATTCACGGAAAAATATTACCGGGATGTGGTGGCAGGTGAGCTGAAACCGGTACTGGACACACTGGTTTTATTGAAAAAACTGGATATCTGGACAGAGATTGTCTATCTGGTAGTACCCACCCTGAATGACGGTGATAAGGAGTTCCGGGACCTGGCGAAATGGATGAAGGGTAACCTGGGAACCGATATACCGGTTCATTTCACCCGCTTTTATCCGCAGTATAAACTGCAGAATCTGCCGCCGACACCGGTGGGTACGCTGGAACGGGCTGCGGAAATCTCGCGCGCCGAAGGAATGCGGTTTGTCTATGTCGGGAATGTACCGGGCCATAAAGATGAGAATACCCGCTGTCCGGCATGCGGGAAAGTGCTGATTCAACGACGTGGTTTCTGGATTATCCAAAACCGCATCAGCGAGGGAAAATGTCCGGATTGTGGAGAAAAAATTCCCGGTATCTGGACTTAAGAAAGTAAAATTTCTGTGAGAAAAATCAAATAGCCCAAATAATTCATGAATTCCATGATAGCAAGGCACAAAGTCAGGCACGTTAATACTATACCAAAATTTATCATTTATGAATGATTTAAAATGTGTTTTATTACATCTAATGCAAAAAATTCATGATTTTTTTATGCCTGCTTCATTTATTTTTCTTTTTTCTCCGCCGATTTGGTGGATCCGCCCTTCGGCTGATTTTTTCTTTATAGTAGGTCCTTCTCCGTGCCTTGTGTTTCAGTGGCACATGAATAGCCACTGAGACACAGAGAGCACAGAGAAAAAGATCATTAAATTGCCTTATTTATTTAAGTTTGTGAATTAATCAGGATAGATTTTTACAGATGAAAAAAATATCTGTTTCTTTAAATCGTAATTTTTACTGCCTTTCTCTTTAAATTGACAAGGAGAGCATGAAATGAAAACCATAAAGGAGGGATTCTGGATGATTATTTTTTTCAGTGCATTTCTTGGCGCACAAACCTCGGATGAAGTCCGCAAACCGGAAGTTGCCGGCATGTTTTATCCGGGGAATTCGCAGCAACTGAAAGCCATGATCGATAAATACCTCTCCGAAACCGATGTAGTAGTGGACGGTGAAATCGGGGGACTGGTCTCGCCTCATGCCGGTTATATCTATTCCGGTCCGGTTGCTGCCTGGAGCTATAAGCAGGTTGCCGGTAAATCCTACGATGTTGTGGTGGTCATCGCCCCCTCTCATTTTGAATACTTTTCCGGCTCCAGTATCTATCCCGGAAAATATTATGAAACACCTCTGGGGAAATTGCCGGTGGATCAGGAGCTGGCTGAAAGGCTGGCAAAAGCAGACAAAAAGATTATGCTCTCGCAGACCGGGCACAGTCCGGGTTCCGGAGGGCGCAGCGAACACTCCCTGGAGGTTCAGCTTCCCTTTTTGCAGCAGACGGTGGGGGAAGTGAAGATAATTCCCATTGTGATGGCAGACCAGAGCCGGGAGAATGTCCGTATACTGGGAAATGCCCTGGCGGAGGTGTTACAAGGTAAAAAAGCACTCATTATTGCCTCTTCCGATCTGTCCCATTATCACTCTTACGAACGGGCCTATGAGCTGGATAAAACGCTGATGGATCTTTTTACAGATTTTGAATATCAGAAACTGCTGGAAGCCTGTGAGAAGCGTAAAATAGAGGCCTGCGGGTACGGTCCGATTGCCGTGATGATGTATGCCTGCTCAAAACTGGGATATAACAAAAGCAAGGTGTTGAAATACGCCACCTCCGGAGATGTTCCCGCCGGGGAAAAAGCGCAGGTGGTAGGTTATATGAGCGGAGTGGTGTATAAATGAGGGTATAGGGGTATAGGGGAATAGGGTATAGGGGAAAGGGTATGGGTAAGCATTAAACAGATGGTCCAGAGGCTCAGGGGCTCATGGGTTCAGAGGCAGAAGTCAGGATTCAGGAGTCGATCTTGTTTATCCTGTTATCCTGTCTGAAAGTGTCATGGAACTCACTGAGAAATAATGGAGCATACATAGAAAAAATTTTTAGACAGGTTTACGAGATTTAAGGCAGTACATAATCTATTGTTAAAAATTCTACAATTATAATTCATATTTTCCAGATCAATCGATCTGAACGGTAAATTGGTGTCCTGATTTAATCAGGTGAGGTGTATTCATCAATACCATACAGCTTTAAATCTACCAGGGAGTTCAGGTAATTTTCTAGATTGGTATAACCGTCTCCATCCAAATCGCCATTCCGGTCAGCCGGATCTTTCGGATTTAACCCCATATCAAGCTCCCAGTCATCCGGCATACCATCATGATCGGTATCGGAAGGAACATCGTAGTTAAGTAATTCAGGCCATCCCCCCACCTCTGCTTGTGAATCAATAATTCCGTTACCCACAGAGGCCTTACCACTTTTTACATCATCAATAATCCGTTCATCCACGGAATCGCGTTTGGGAAGAACGGCACCGGCATGAGCCAGCACCAGGGAATAGGCCTGTTCTGCAGTCTGGGTGGTAACCGGGGCAGCAGTGAACGGGGTATCCACTCTGCAATATCTCCAGAAATCACCCTGGACTCCTCCTGCCCAGTTATTTTTAGTGATCTCCGGAAAACCAAATACAAAATTGTCGTTAACGTACCAGTTACCGGTACTGTCCCAGGGTTCCACTATTCGATGTTCATCTTCTGTGGCAGGTCCATATTTATAATAGTTAGCCACAATATTATAATTTCCTCCTTCTCCTCCGTAGGCGCTGTTAAATCCCCAATTGTAAATTACGTTATTACGGAAATCAACTTTTTCCTGTTCAGGTTCATCATGATACCGGCTACCGTTGAAGCGGGGAGTTCGGCTGGCATGGTGGGCCAGCAGGTTGTGATGAAAGGAGGCTCCTTTTCCTCCCCAGATGCCGCCATACCCATGTGCACCTTTTGAATGGTATGAATGGTGCAGACTTTCGCTGATAATACACCACTGGAGGGTAGAATTTTCATTATCCCAGCTACTGGCAACTTCATCGATTCCCCAGCTTAAGGAACAGTGATCGATCATGATATCTTTATGAAAAAAAACCGACAGTGCATCGGCCTGCAGCTTGTTCACATCTCCCAGTCGTATCCGAAGGAAGCGAATGATGACATTATCTGTATCTATAATGACAGGATAATCCCTGACACAGATGCCGTCACCGGGCGCAGTCTGTCCCGCAATGGTTAAGTTCCCGTTACTGATGATAAGCTCCGATTCAAGGACAATGTTCCCGGACACTCTGAATACGATGGTTCTGGCACCTGAAGTTTCAATGGCATTCCGCAGGCTTCCCTCACCATGGTCATTCAGATTGGTTACTTCAATAACCGTGCCGCCGCGGCCGCCAGTGGTAAACCGCCCATATCCTTCCGCCCCGGGAAATGCCGGCTGTTGTGCCTGGCAGGAAAATACTGTAAGGACAATAAATCCCAAAAACCACCGAGCTTTTTTAATAAAGACAGGAGTCGTCATCGATAGAATTTATCCAGCCTGTTTAATTCACAAATTTTACCATGAAGACACTAAGAATCAAAAATTTAGAAAGAAAGATGTAATTTCTGAAAAGAAATACTGAAAATCACAATTTGTATTTAACTTATTTATTTTCATTTCTTTGTGCCTTCGTGCTTTTATGGTTATGAATTTTCCAGGCCAGCAAGTTTTATTTCAGAAAAATCATCTTACGGGTTCTGACCATACCGCTCTCCAGCTCCATCCGATAGTAGTATACACCGGCGGAAACAAGATTGCCCATAACATCCCTGCCATCCCAAGTTACCTGATATTCGCCCGCACTCCGTTTTTCTCCAGCAATAAGTACCGCTACTTTCTCACCCAGAGAATTAAATATTATCAGGTTAACCTTTTCTGATATCGGTAATGAGTATGTGATATGGGTGATGGGATTAAACGGATTGGGGTAGTTCTGAAAAAGTTGAAAGGAGCCGGAAATGCCGGATTCATTACCGGCAATAAGGGTTGTATAGTCACTCTCGAAAGCACCCAGGTCGGGTGCGGTTCCATTATAGGGAAATCCCAGATCGACTCCTGCATCGATGAGATCGCTGCCCTGTGCCAGGTGCAGAAATTCGATTTCCGGCAGGCTACCATCGGGCTGACGCCGGGCGGAAGCCGAATCAGAATCCAGGCTCAGGAAATCATCGGCCGTTACCACAAAGGGGGGAAGCCAGCTGTTGGTTTCCTGCACGGCAAAACTTCCCAGCTGAACGTTGCCCACAAAAGAGACACAGTTTTTCACAGTCAGGGTCTGTCCGGGATTCAGCGCACGCTGAATCCGGTAATTAGCCGTTTTATTACCGTAACCGCTGCAATTATAAAGGGTCATCGATCCCAGATTGTTGTTCTGATCGAATCCTTTGTTTTTATTATCAAACGCAACACAATTTATCAGAATTACATGGTGCATTAACGAATCGGCATTACTATTATCTCCTCCTCCCGTCTTGAAACCATTCCCATTCGCATCGGGGCCTGGATCAGTTCCATTTTCCAGATAACCGTTTCCCCAGGTCCAGCAATTTTCCAGGGTGGTGGTTACATCATCGGCTCCGCGCAGATAGCCATCCCAGCCGTCATCGCAATTGACCCAGGCACGGCAGCCGAAGAAATAATTACCGCTACCGACGGTCAGTTTGGGAGCGAAACCATCGGCATCGGCATAATCCGGAGGATCGGCATTATAATATGAATCACAATTGATGATACGATTATTTGCCGAACCGTTGCTCAGCTGCAGGCCGGTATCCCTGTTTCGGTAAAATTGACATTCCTCGATAATGTTATTCGAGCCGAAATTGATATCCATACCATTATCGCCTGCTCCGGTGATCTGCAATCCTTTGAAATGCCAGTAATTGGCTCGCAGACTGATCCCCTTGTCTCCAAATTGTTGCGTTGAAAAATCAAGAACGGGTATCTCATTATTATATGCTTTCATAGTAAAAAACAAACTGTCGGAACCATTTTTTACTGCAGTTATTGTGATGGTAGTTGTCAGATTGTAAACACCACCGCGCACATAGATGGTATCCCCTGGCACAGCTTCCGAAATGGCTGTGGGAAAAGTTCCGAAGGGCAGATCAATTGTCCCGGGGTTGGTGTCATCGCCATCCGGCGCAATGTAGATTTGAGCAAAAAGAAAATGAGTAAAAAACAGTATGCAACTTGTTAATAGTATTATTTTCCTGGCCATAAGATACCCGCTTATAAGGATTATTTTTGATAAAAAACCTGGCCGCGCGAAGCGACCAGGTTCATTAGCAAACACTTAAATCAATTACATTACTTCATCAGAACCAGTTTCCGCACCGATACGAAATCTCCTGCCTTCATCCGGTAGTAATATATTCCGCTGGCGAAGTAATTGGCGTTCCAGATCACCGAATAAGAACCGGCTGCATGCGGATCGTTAACCAGTTCAGCAACTTCACGTCCCATCACATCATAAATCTTCACAGTAACCTGCGACTGCTTCGGTACATCATAGCGTATCGTGGTAACCGGATTGAAAGGATTCGGATAGTTCTGGAACAGTGCAAATACCTTTGGTATTTCAGCAGTCAGGTGATCTCCAATCCCAACCGGGATCAAAAGACTTCCACCTTCTTCCGAAATCGATCCGTTTGGTCCCAGGGTGAAAGGTATGGTGTTATCGAATACGCCATCTACTAATCGCAACACGCCATTGATCACTGTTTGCTGTGATAATGTAACCGTATCCGGATTGGCAATGGTCAGTCCATCCACCGTATCCGGCATCAGAAAACCGGTTACCTGTGCCGCCGTACCTTTGAATATATAGGTTGCGGACGTACTCAGGGTAACATCACCGCTGGACTGCATGGTGGAATCGATTCCTCCGGCATTCGCCGTCGCCAGGGCAGCCCCGGCATTCAA
>JAFGSO010000089.1 GCA_016934605.1 Calditrichota bacterium
AAATGGTAAATATGATGGGAATAACGGCAAAACCAAGAGCGAACCCAACTACCAGGCTGTTACGTTGATCGTACACCAGACCAAAGATATCATATAACCATTGCCTGAGATTACCATCAAAAAATATGGTTTCAAACGAATTGGCAATAGTAATAATGAATATAATGGTAACAGCAATAACGGGTAAAATGAATACAATTTCCCAACCCAGTGGTGCCCGCATGCGTCGCTTTTCGGGAACCATTTTCCATATAAAGATTCCGACAGCAAAAAATATGGGCAATAGAATAAGGAACAGGAAAACAGATACCAGGTGCTTTTCCACAACAGGGGAAAAATATAAACCTGCCAGGAAACCGATTACAACGCTGGGAAGAGCAGCCATAATTTCCACTGTCGGTTTCACTATACGTGCAAGCCATTTTGGTGCAAATTGCGATACATAAATCGCTGCCAGTATGGCCAGTGGAATAGAGAAAATCATCGCATACAGGGTACCTTTTACCGTGCCGAAAATGAGAGGTATCAGGCTTAACTTTGGTTCGAATTCATCCGAACCCCCGGTGGATTGCCATACGAATTCTGGTTTCGGATAACCTTCATACCAGACCTTGCCGAAAAGCGTCTCCAGGGTCACTTCAGGGTGTTCATTATCCAGCAGAAAAAAACCAAGCCGGTTACGGCTGTCCACTGCTACAATTCCATTTGATTTCGGCGAAAACGAAGCCGTCTGAATAGCATACTCACTTTTCCGGAAAGTTACTTCGGTTTGTGCCGTTGTAGAATATTTCATATGGACAGATCCTGCCGCGTCCACTGAGAGAAATGAGCGGTTCCTGGGCGATGGATATAACTGCACCACCGCTGCGTTATGAGATAAAAATTGATGAACAGGCATAAAACGGAACTGGTTTTTTTCCTGTCTGACCGGAAACCAGACCTGTACTGCTCCATCAGTATCCCCGATTACCAGGGCATTATCCCCGATCAGAAATTGCAAAGCACTCACCGAAGCTTGTGTTACCTTCCAGTTATCCTTGAGAAAAACATTTTCCGGATCCGACAGATCGAACCAGAACAATTCTCCCGTAAGTGTGCCGGCAACAAGGTCTTCTTCATGGAAGGTTGCTGTGAGAGTTGATATTTTTTCAGCCCCAATTTTTTCCGTAAGATCATGGCGGAAATATTCATCCTCATCGGGATCATAAATAATTGTTTTCAGATCACCTGAATGATTGACCCAACTCCACAGTTCAACAGCGTCCTCAGTCTCCCGGTATACCAGTCTTTCAATATGCGCCGGCATTGAATCTGACTCAGTCTCGGCCTGTAAACTGTTTATAATTCGAAATGCAGGAACAACGAAACGTTTATTTCCTTCATACACAGGTTGAAGCTGGATTTCTGCTGTGATTATCCGGCCCGATGAAGTACCTGTGGCAAACAGAGGTTTTTGGAGGGAGCCTTTTGATGCCACCGAAAGCTTTTCATTTTCCCTGAGCGGAATGGTATCTCTCCGAATGACCTCACCACTTCGATTCATGAAACGTATTATCCCAACATCATCCAGTAGATAGATCAATTCCTGATACTGATCGATTCCGGTTAACAGGATCTTTCCGGGAACATCTTTAACAGGAATGGAATCCTGTTGTTCAACTGAGGAATGAAAAAAGAGGGGGACACTCTGATACACGAGAAAAAGCAGGATAGCAGCTATGCTGATTACAACTCCATAACCGCCAATTGTAATCAACATTCGGGCAATTTTGTTGGCTCGATCGACTTTTTTCAGAAACTGTTTTTGATCCTGATTACCCATCTGGCCCTGAATACTGCTTGATTGCGGGAACAGCAACTCTCAATAGTTTTGTCCCTGCATTATACCAACTACCGTTTTAGTCAAGTTTATTCAATTCCTCTTCAGCAATATCTGCCGGAAGAGGTAGATAACCGTCTTTCACAACAACCTGCTGTCCTTCAGTACTGAGTACAAATTTCAGAAATTCTTTGACCAGTGGATCGAGCGGTTTATTGGGATATTTCACGATGTAAATGTAAAGATACCGTGAAAGCGGATATTTATTGGAGATAACATTTTGATAAGAACCGGCATAACAGGTACCACCCTTTTCTTCTGCCAGCTCAAGTGCCTTCACTCCAGAGGTAATATATCCGATACCGCTGTATCCAACACCATATTTATCTTCGGTAATTCCCTGAACCACCGAAGCGGAACCAGGCTGTTCCTTCACAATATCCTTAAAATCACCTTTATCAAGGACGTGGTCCTTAAAAAAGCCGTAAGTACCAGACGCCGAATTACGTCCATATATACTAACAGGTTTATTTATCCACTCACCACGAAGTCCAAACTGATCCCAGGTAGAAATTTCCTCAGCATATCCCCGCTTACGGGTTTTGGAAAATATGGCATCCACTTGATCCAGGGTGAGGCAATCCAGCGGATTGTCCTTATTCACAAAGACGGCCAGGGCATCCAGTGCTGTCCTGATCTGGAGCGGTTTGAATCCATATTTCGATTCGAAGGCATCAATTTCTTTCGCTTTCATCGGCCGGGACATGGGACCAAACTGAGCGGTTCCTTCGATGAGGGCCGGCGGGGCAGTTGAAGATCCCTTCCCCTCAATCTGAATGTTAACCAGCGGATAATATTTCTTAAACTCCTCCAGCCATAGTGCCATCAGATTGTTCATGGTATCCGAACCAATACTGTTGGCATTTCCACTGATCCCCATGACTTTTTTGTACTCAGGTAATTCAGTATCTACTTTGATAACCTGGGCCGGAAGGACCGTCATTCCAGCCAGAACTATCAGCAGAAACAGCGATAATCGGGATTTGAAACCTGACCTAATCATCATTTTAACGACTCCTTTTTTAGTTCAGCCGGATAATTTAAAATTCCAATGTTACAATCCTGTTACAATTCAAAAAATTTCTATAAATTCACAGTAAATTGAGATCTTATCTTCCAGTAACTATCTTCTGATTCTCTGGCAGGATCAACGAGTTCCAGGTTGGTTTGTAAACGGGATTGTTTTCCGAAATATAACGCCGGTCCAAACCTTAATGAAATTTCACTTCCAAAATCATCGTCCAGATCTATCATCGAAAAGCCGGCGGCAAATTCATAACCACTCAAACCACCTAATTCATCACATGGTTTTTCATTCATTTGTTTCCAGCGTGCGGAAATATCAGCAATCGTAAAACTTTGATCAACAGCAGATTCGATAAAATATCGGTTAAGTTCACCGAATCCCACTGCTGCCTCCAGATCCAGACCGCCGGGGAGATATAAGCCCAGATCCGGGGCAATCACCCTGTTCTGTCCGGTAGCATCAAGTGTGTCCAATCTGTGTCCAGTCTGATTAAATGCCCCGGAAATACCCATCCGCAGATTTTCAGAAAATCCAACATCAATCCTCCCGGTCACCATCTTTCCATTATTTACACGAACTGTTTTGTTTTTTTCGATTTCAGAAATCCCCTCTCCCGCTCCATTGGAAAAATTCAATGTAAATGATATTGCATCAGCCGGTGCCCCATGAAATTCTATACCGACATGCCGTGCCGAGAGCAGATTCTCCTCCAGAAACCCGGCAGCCATGCTGCGTTCTACCAAAATCAGGTTTCCGGAAGAGCGGATAAACTCTTCCCGCCATACAGGCACCTTAAATTGTCCGAAGCGGAAATAATAATTCTCGAATAATCTCAATTTCCCCTCAGCATCTTTCAGCCGGGGGGAATTATCTCGTATATCTATCTGAATTTTCCCTGAAAGGAATGCGGTTAATTTTCCGTCCATTTGCAGTCTTACCCGGCGCATTCGGAAACCATTATTGGTTTTTGCATCGTCAGATCCAATATTATTATTGTATAGATGCTGCAATTGAACCCTTCCACAAAATGTGAGACTTAAAGAATTTTTTACTTTCACCTCCTGAGCAAATCCGTGGCCGCCGAACATGATGAGAAAAAAGAAAACCATCAGAGAGCATCGCTGAGTCTTTTCCATAGTTATTCCCTTAAATTTTGTTTTCTTTGACAAATGAATAAAGCAGTTACTTCACAAGATGGATAAAAGAAGATTTCGATTCTAATAAAACCCACTAAAAAACAGTTAAAAAACAGACCAAAAAAATGATTCATAATTTATGCTAACTTTTTCCCTGTATCAAAATTAAAATCCAGTTTTTTCTTATTCTTCTCTTTCTTAATTTTTTGCGCATGCGTGCGGGAAAACTTATGTCTGTGGTGAAAAATCTTTATAACCGTTACACGGACGTGTTCGGTATTTTGCGCTTGATAATATTCCTTTATCTTTTCATGTTCAGCCTTGAACT
>JAFGSO010000090.1 GCA_016934605.1 Calditrichota bacterium
ACTTTTTTGCCAACTGCTGACTGCCAACTGCCGAGTGTATTTTGTACTTTGGTCTTACTTTCTTGTCTTCTGGCATCTTGTTGTCTTGTATCTTGCTTTCTTGTTTTTATCCGCGGGCCAAGGAACCAGGATTTTTTGTTAATTTTTCAGGATAAAGATTCGAAAATAAATAAAATGATACTTGGTCAGATTTCTTATTTGGAAAAAAATTGATATTACTGCTCAGTAAAAACAAAGTATTATCCGGTTCATTCGTAAAAGATCTACGGCAGGAAGGATTTCAGATCGAGACGATTACCTATAACCATAATTTGAGATCATATCTTTACAGCTGTCACGATCTCCGTATAATTATTATCGATTTGGAAAGTATGGAACAGACAGCCGCGTCTATTTTCCGTGTTGTGAAAGAAGATCCCCGGCTTAAATATATCCCGATTGTGGGCATTATCAGGAGGGACCTTGTTATTGAACAGCTTATTGCTTTTGAACTTGGTGCAGATGATTTTATTTATATTCCATACACTACAGTAGAACTGCAACTGAAAATGAGAACAATTCAGGGTTTACTGGACCTGCAGAATCAATTGCGGGAAAAGGAGGGAAAAATCAAAACTCTGAGGGAGACTCAGAAAATTCTGGTCACCCTGAGTCATTATATTAATAATTCGTTGACGCCGCTGTATAATCAGGTACAATTCCTTGATGAAAATAACCACGACAACATCAGACAATTAAAAGAATCTACCACAAATACGATTGAGTTTATCAAAAAAGTATTAACATCACTTAATAATTTTGTGCAGGGCAGTGAATATAAGGTGTGGCAGGAGAACAAATATCGTGATCTGTTGATTGATATTGAAAATGAATTAGAAAAACTGAACAAAATTCATCGGTTATAATTCCCTCCATTTAATCTCCTTCTTGTTGAGGAAATGATTCAGACCTTTCTGACAATCGACAGACTTACGACTTTGTGCATTGACCCGTGCTGCCAGCTCAAGACCTTCTTCCAGCGGTTTATTCAGTAATTCCTGATACAATTTTTTTGTCTGGATCATGGCTCCGAAGCTATTCTGATCGAGAAGTTTTCCCAAAAGATTCAGTGTCCCATCATGAAGAGCAGTGGTATTAAAAAGGGAGTGCACCAACCCCATTTTTTGAGCTTCCTCTGCACTGAAAATCTTTCCCTCCAACGCCGCATGAAAGGCAGCTCCCAATGAAACTTTCCGTATCAGGAAATTCATAACGATTGCCGGAATAAACCCGATTTTTACCTCAGTAAATCCAAAGATTGCTTTATCCCGGTCTGCCACAACATAATCACAACACAGGGCCAGGCCACATCCGCCTGCCAGAGCAGGGCCATTTACCCGGGCCACTGTAATTTTAGGGAGGGTGTAAAGGTCATGAAAGAGTTGAGTCAGTGTCCGGGAATCCTGCAGATTTTGCTCTTCATCATAATGGCTGATTTCTTCCAGATATGCCAGATCGGCGCCGGCACAAAACGCCTTTCCCTCTCCGGTCACTATCACCCCACGAATTTCCGGCATTCTTTTAATCTGATCCAGAGCATCCTGAATGTCCTGGATCAATTCAGGACTGAGAGCATTCCTTTTCTCCGGTCGCATTAATGTCAGTGTGACAAAATCGTCAAATTTTTCTAGCCTTAACAGCGGTCTGGTCATTACAAAATCCCTTCTCAGATAAATTGAATTAGATTGTTGCATTCATCTAAATTGGCGAGAATCCAGATGTCAGGAATTCATTGGTAAATTATCAGCTTGTTTAATTCATTCCGGTAGACCGGGACAACCAAGGGACCAAGGCACCCCCAAAATAACAGCGCAGGGATGAAGATTGATAAAAAAATGCTGTTCATATCCGACTTAGAAGTTCTATAATTCATAAATATGACTTGCTTTGTGGTTCTGTGCCTTCGTGGTTAAGGATAATTGAGGTTAGAATACATTTACTGTTTTCTCAGTTTAACGATTGTAACCCCGGTATCACCTTCGCCCCATTTCCCCAGGCGTTTTTGGTCAACACGGTTATCTTTGTTCAGAAAGTTATTTACCTCCCGTCGCAGAACCCCCGTTCCCTTTCCATGAATAATCCGGACTTCATCCCATCCTTCCTGGAGAGCCTGATCCAGGTATCGGTTGGTAGTCTCCAATGCCTGAAAGGAATCCATCCCACGGAGGTCAATTTCCGGTTGAACTCCTTTTTCCAGAGAATCACTTACTCCCGACCCCCTGCGGATAAGACCAGCTTTGGGTTTATTTTTCGGTGCTTTTCGCAAGATGTCTGTACTCAGGTTCATTCTCATGTCATTCACCAGCACCCATACTTTTTCCCCGCCATCCGGATCACTCAATACTTCTCCCGCCTCCCGGAGTGTTTCTATCCACACTATATCACCGGCACGGATTTCTTCCCGGAGTTCTGCTTGAGGTTGAGTTTCTCTGATGATTTCCCGGGCCTGCTCCTGCATCTCCCTCATTCGGGAATGAGCTTCCCTGATGGTATCTCTGTGAGCATTACTTTTCCGTATTTCAGCGACCAGATGTTCGATAGTGGTATTGGCATCCCTGATAATTTTACTGGCCTCCTCGGCGGCACTCCGGCGAAGTTCGGTTTTCTCCTGCTGCAGTTTTTTCAATTCTTTCTGATAGAGATTCCTCAAACCCTCGGATTCAGACAATTTGATACTGATATCGCGCCGTTCTTTTTCGGTTTCCTGCAGACGTTCGTTCAGGCTGATGATCAGATTTTCCAGTTGATTTTTTTCACTCCCTAGCAGCGCAATGGCATTGTTGAGAATTTCTTCTGGCAGCCCGTACCGCCGGGCAATCTCAAAAGCATAACTGCTTCCCGGTATACCTACCTGTAATCTGTAAGTCGGAATCAGGGTATCCAGATTGAATTCCATTGAACCATTTTCCACTCCATCGGTATTGTAAGCGTAGGCTTTTAATTCACCATGATGGGTTGTTGCCACAGTCAGACTCTTACCTTGAGTCAGTTCATTCAATATGGAAACAGCCAGAGAGGAACCTTCACGCGGATCCGTACCGGTGCCGATTTCGTCCAGCAAGACGAGTGACTTTGAAGTTGCCTTCTTCAGAATCTCTCCCAGGCGAAGAATGTGTGCACTGAATGTACTCAAGTCCTGTTCCAGATCCTGGCGATCGCCGATATCCACCAGAATATTATCCAGTATAGGGATACAGCTTTCAGAGTTTGCCGGAATATGAAGACCCATCATTGCCATCACACATAACAGACCAGCCATTTTCAGCGTCACCGTTTTTCCACCGGCATTTGGGCCTGTTATAACCAGTGTATGGAAATCCTCTCCGATCTCAAGTGTTGCAGGTACAACATTATCATATCCGACTTTAAGGATAAGCAACGGATGGCGTCCATCCACCAGATAGAGGCGGGGCTCAGTGGTGATCTGGGGTTCGCTGGCATTCAGATGCAGGGAAAACCGGGCTTTGGCATGAATAAAATCCAGGATTCCTACATTTTCCAGCGAAAAAAAAATGTCTTCGCGTACTTCCCGGATGAGTCCTGAAATGAATTTTAGAAGGCGTATTATCTCTTTACGTTCTTCTATTCGCTGATTTTGAATCTGATTGCTGATACGCAGGGTTTCCATCGGTTCAACAAATACCGTGACACCCGTTCCGGAAGTTCCATGAACTATCCCGTTAATTTTATTCACATACTGCTGTTGAATACCAAGCACCATGCGGCCATCGCGCATGGTAACTATATCATCCTGAGAAAAATCCTTATAACGTTTGATGACGCTGTTCAGAAGCTGTTTCTGTTCATTTTCCAGACGGGAAATTTCCTTCCGGATCTGTTTCAGTTCTCTGCTGGCATTTTCCCGTATTTCACCGTCGGGCTCGAGAATGGCATCAATCTCTCTGATTATGGCGCGATGCGAGTGGATCCTGTCGGCATAACGAATCAGGTTCGGACAGTGGTCCTGGTATTTTTTGATATACAGTGACAGCTCATCGGCCAGCTGAAGATTACTTTTTACCAGATTAAGCTCCGACGGTTCCAGAAAAGCATCTTCAGGTTTCAGTCGATCGAGAAAAGAGCGTATGTCCGTCAGTTCAGAGAGGGGAAGGTTATATCCTCCTTCCAACAGGCCGGTCATTTCAGTAACCTCCCGCAATTCTCTCTCCAGAATCTGCTGGTCCTGTTTAATGCTGATTTCTTCCATATACCTGTCTCCATAGGGAGTACGGACCAGTTCAGACAGCTTTTTGAGAAGAAGTGGCAATTCCAGTTGTTTCAGATTTTCATCTAAAATCATAATTCATCATTTTTATAGAAAAAATAATCGACGATTTTTTCATTGAGTTTTCCCTGCAGATCCTCGATCAGAACAGTCACCTTTTTCTCGAAATTTCGTGAAGAAAACGAAAAATCGTTGCAGACATTATATATAACCGGCAAGACTCGCTGCAAAGGTTCGTAAAGAAGGCTTTTTCCTCTTGCTTTATTCAGGACATCCTGGAAAGGGAAGAAACCAAGCAGGAGGAGAAACAGGCTGATGAAGACGGCTCCCTTTAAGAAACCGATAACACCGCCCAGCAGACGGTTAAGCCATCCCAGAAAAATCATGGAACTGAATTTGCTGAGAAAACCCGCCAGTAAGCGGCTCAGTATGTATACTGAAGCAAAAAGGGCAATGAAGCTGACAAAAACCCATATAGTTGACGGAACATCGGGAATACTCCGGTGCAGAAATCTGCTGAGTGTTCCAAAACCGATGATAGCGACGAATATGCCGGCCAGGATTCCCACGAAGCCCAGAACTTCCCGGAAAAATCCCTTCCAGATTCCCCAAACCGTAAATATTCCCAGCACT
>JAFGSO010000504.1 GCA_016934605.1 Calditrichota bacterium
CAGGAGATGCGTCTGGCAGCCTTAATCCAGAAACCGAGAGCCGGTGTCACCTCCATAACAGCACAGAATGTCTACGATATGGCCACCCTGGGAGGGGCAAAAGCGCTTGGTCTGGAGAATAAAATCGGCAGCTTTGATGAGGGTAAAAAAGCGGATCTGATTGTGCTGGACCTGAATAAAGTACACACCATCCCTGCCGATGATATCTATTCACAGATCGTGTATTCAGCCAGAGCTTCAGAGGTGTGTGATGTAATGATAGACGGGCAGTGGACAGTGCGCGACAGAAAGTTACAGACCATAAACAATGAGAATTTAAAATCCGCTGTCTGGGAAGAAATTGGACGATTATTTGATAGAAGGCAACATCTTTAGTTTTACTGAAGGAGAATGATGATGAAAAAAGTTTTATTCCTGTTACTGTTTGCAGTTCCTCTGTTGATTTTCTGCGGTAAAAAAGAAGTAAAAATTCAATCCCTTGAAGGAATGGAACCCCCCGCTCTTCTGGAAAAGGGACATGCAGCATTTATTGAGGGGAACATGGAAGAGGCCATCAGAGCTTATCAGGTAATTTACAATCGCTATCCTTTGAGCAGAGAGTATATAAGTGCCGTGCTGGGGATGGCCAGAGCTTATAATAATATGGGAGATTTTGAGAGGGGTTTTGAACTTTTACACAATCTAATACGCGAAAACATGGTTCCCAGTCGTGTCCCTGAGATTTATAATGAGATGGCACGTTATTATGAGGTAACCGCAGTATACAGCAGAGAGGCGGGGATTTCAAATATTGAAAAGGATTATAAGCAGGCCCTCACTTACTACCAGAAAGCAGTGAGTTATCCCAACAGTGAAAATGTTGAAGCAAAATCCTATGCACAATTTCAGATCGGTGAACTGCACCAGAAACTGGGTCATCCCGAAGATGCAGCTCTGGCCTACCAGTCCGCGATTTTTCATTACCCCGGAACGGAATGGGCAACTCTGGCGCAGCAGCGAATCCAGGAACTGAAAACAGCTGGTGAAACCACACTGACACCACTCCATAGAGAAGAAACTGAAGCTGTCGAATCGCCAAATTAATTAAGCGGTAACTCATAAGGGTCTGAATGGAAATTTCCAAAGAACTTATCAAAGAACTTCCCAAGACAGATTTACATGTACATCTGGATGGATCACTCCGTTTACAGACATTGCAAGATCTGGCCCGGCAGCAGAATGTGGAACTTCCCGCGTCGGGGCAGGAGGAATTGAAAAAGTTAGTCATGAGCGGTAAAAACTGCCGCAATCTGAAGGAATATCTGAATGGATTCGATATTACACTGTCGGTTATGCAAGAGCCGGAGGCACTTGAAAGGATTGCATTCGAACTGGCAGAAGATGCTGCCGAGGAGAATATCTGGTATATGGAAGTTCGTTTTTCCCCCATTCTGCACATAAAGAGGGGACTCAAACTGACCACTATTGTGGATGCGGTACTGGAAGGTCTCCAGACGGCAGAAAAGAAATTCAATATTAAAACCGGAATTATTATCTGCGGGATGCGTAACATCAATCCTGAGACTTCGCTCAGGCTGGCAGAATTATCCACTGCTTATAAAAATAAGGGTGTTGTCGGCTTCGATCTGGCCGGACAGGAAGAAAATTATCCTGCCAAGGACCATAAAGAAGCTTTTTCATTGATTCGGAAAAACAATATTAATACCACCGCTCATGCCGGTGAAGCTTTCGGTCCGGAAAGTATCCATCAGGCTATTCACGATTGCGGTGCTCACCGTATCGGGCATGGAACGCGGCTGTATGAGGACGGGGATCTTCTGAATTATGTAAACGACCATAGAATACCACTGGAAATCTGTATCACCAGCAATATTCAGACTGGCGCCGCTAAAACCTATGAAAGTCATCCCTTCCGGTTTTATTACGATTACGGACTTCGGGTAACCATTAATACGGACAATCGCCTGGTTTCTGGTACCACGATCACCGACGAGTATTATCTGGTAGCCAAACATCTGAACCTCAACCTGGACGATATTAAATCTATTATTATAGATGGTTTTAAAAGCGCTTTCCTCCCCAATCGAGCGAAATCCATCATGCTGAACGTGGTGAACGATCGCTTAAAAAAATATTAATGCCTCTGTTTTTGATTGCTTTAAATCATCTTATTTGTTAATATTTTTCCTTTTCTTTCGTGAATTGAGTTATGTTTATTAACTTTAATGCTGCTTCCGAATACAGTCTGGGTGTTGAGCTGGAAATTCAGACCATTAGTCGTCTCACCGGAGAGCTGATACCCGGCGCCGGTATCATACTTGCCCAACTTCCGGGTGAGGTTTTATTTAAACCTGAACTATTCAATTCAACCATTGAGATAAACACACCTGTCTGTAAGACCATTTCGGAACTTGAGAAACACCTCAAACAAAATATTAAGATTGTCCAGGAGATCGGACATCAGCATGACATCGATATCCTGATCTCCGGATGCCATCCCTATTCAAACTGGCAGCAGCAGCAGGTAACCAGACAGGAACGCTATCTGAATCTTCTGCATCGTGTTCAGTGGCCGGTCAGACAGTTTCTGATTTTCGGGCTCCATGTTCATGTCGGAATCGATGATGCCGATAAAGCCATTTTTGTGATGAACCGTTTCACCGCTTTCCTGCCATATCTGATTGCACTATCAGCCAGTTCACCATTCTGGAATGGTTTCGATACTGGCCTGGCCACAACCCGAATAAAAATTTTTGAAGAATTGCCCAATGCCGGAATACCATATTATTTCAAAAACTGGAAAATGTACAGCGCACTGGTCGAAAACCTGATCAAAACAAATTCAATTGATACAGTGCGGGATCTATGGTGGGACATCCGGCCTCATCCGATTTTCGGGACGCTGGAAGTTCGGGTATGTGATGCCATGCCTACCATGAAAGAAACCATGGCACTTATTGCTCTGATTTACACTCTGGTCATTAAATTTTCCAAAGAATTCGAAGCCAACGGGAAACTTTCCCGCCAGGATAGATGGATACTCGCCGAGAATAAATGGAGAGCTGCCCGATACGGCATCCATGGAGAATTTATTATCGGGAAAAAAGGAAAAACCCGGAACATCAGGGATGCCGTTTTTGAATTATACCAGGAGGCATATAATTTCTGCTCTTCCGCTGAGATGAAAGACACCCGAATTTATCTTTCTACCATTCCCGAGATACTTGATAAAGGTCCCAGTTATGCAAGACAGAGACAATGGGCCAGAAAACGTCCCGGAGATTATAAGTATATTATCAATAATTTGCTGAAAGAAACCCGGGAGAATTCCTTTTACGAGGAATGAATGAATTCCAACAGAGAAGAACGCAAGATCACAAGACAGGATGCAAGATACAAGAAAGCAAGAACTAATGTACAAAGTACAAAATACAAAATACAAAATATAGAGGACAAATTAATGGCCCGGGGTCACGCCGGAGGCGGATTCCCGCCGGTGGGCGGGCAGGCCTCGCCAGTCGGCGGGCAGGCCTCGCCAGTCGGCGGGCAGGCCTCGCCAGTCGGCGGGCAGGCCTCGCCAGTCGGCGGGCAGGCTGCCATCCCGGCAGAACTCAGGGAAATTAGGATAAAGGATAATGGCTAATGGACAAAGGCTAAAGTCTACATCGGGGGTGTATCAAAAGTCAAATTTCGCTAAATAATATACATTATTACGAATATTCGATAATCAAAGTAACGCACTCACCTTGCCC
>JAFGSO010000505.1 GCA_016934605.1 Calditrichota bacterium
GTCCTTTACCAGCAGAGTCTGTTTCCCAATTTTTTTAATGGATTCTCCCCGGTAATAGCCGGGCGGCATGCTGGTCCGTCCTTCAAAGACTTTCCCCCGCTGGGTTCTGAAATTATATTCCAGCTTCTCTCCGTAAATCGGTTCATTGCCAAGTTCCTCGAAAACCGGTTGCTCCCTGTAGACAGGATTTCCCAGCGAATCCGTGCTGTCTACTATCCCGGTGGCCTGCATGAGGTTTTTATCCCAGTCGATCACTACCTTCCCGGCATTCAGTTGCATGTTCAGATACTCAATTCTGACATTACCGGTCAGATAGGTTTTCTTCTTATCAACCGAAAAGGCAATCTGGTCTGCCCAGTATTTCACAGGTCCTTCGATATCTGCTTTCTTTTCTTCTTCAGAAACAGCCAGAGTATCCGATGTATCTGTAAATACACTACTGTCCGGCGGAAGGACCGGCTGTTCCTGGGAGATGGCTGGATACATCATGACGCCGATCATGAAGATTAATAGGAGGAAAAGATAAGGTGTCGCTGATTTCAAAATACTTTTCCGGCTAATTTGAAATGTCCCGGGATTTAAAATTTATTGTACGTTTATCTGGTGAGCAAAGTTAACATCGATTTTATTCAATTTGCAATAATGCATTATAAATGGGAGCATGACGCTGCGATGGCTAAATAATTAAAGCCTCTTTGGCAGGAACAGAACCGAGAAGAACTTTTTGAAACTCTCTATTTACCTCCAGGATGCATTTTATTTTTCTTCAGCAGCAACAAAATCGACCTGATTTAACCCGGTATTAACATTTTTTACCGTTATTGATATCTCATCTCCAAGCCGGTAGATCCGCCCCTGATCTTTGCCCGTCATTGAATAAGTTTTCTCATCATAAATATAATAATCGTCCTCCAGATCCTCGATTCGGATAAATCCTTCGATCAGCTGCGGGGTAATTTCCACAAATAGTCCGTAAGCTGTGACCCCGGAAATCAGTCCACTGAAGGTTTCTCCGATATAATCGGCTATCCATTCCACCTGTTTGATCTTAATGCTTTCCCTTTCAGCATCCAGGGCGACCCGTTCCCGGTCCGAGCTGAAATCGCTTACCTTTTTCAAATATCCCTGCAGATGTTTTATTCGCTTATGATCCGGGATTTTTTTGTATTCCCGCAGCAACCGGTGTACGGTCAGGTCAGGATAACGGCGAATGGGAGAGGTAAAGTGGGTATAGTCCGTAAAAGCCAGTCCGAAATGACCAACATTTCTGGTGCTGTAGGCAGCTTTCATCATGGTTCTCAGAGCCACTTCCTTGATAAGTACGTCGTCCCTGGTTCCCAGGACTTTGTCCATAAGTTCCTGGAAATGTTTCGGCGAAACATTGCGGGGGATTTTGACTTTGAATCCGAGCGCATTCAGAAAATTTTCAAAATTTGATATTTTCTCACTGTCAGGTTTTTCATGTATGCGGTAAATGAAAGGAAGTAACTTTCGTTTATCAGAGATCAGGCCTATATGTCGGGCAACAGTTTTATTTGCCATAAGCATAAACTCTTCAATCAGCTGATGGCTCTCCAGACGCTCTACGGGAATTATTTCGACAGGTTTTCCGTTCTCGTTGAGTACGAAACGAACCTCCGGCGTTTCAAAATCAATACTGCCTTCCTGCAGGCGCAGGTTACGCAGTTTCTGGCTGAAATCCCTCATTTCCCTGAGAATTTCCCGGTAATCGTCATCTGAATCCGGATTGTCTATAATGGACTGAACTTCCTCATAATTGAAACGACGTTTGCTCTGGATAATCGAAGGTTCTATCTGGTAATTAACCACCTCGCCATTCTGATTTATTTCCATAATACAGCTGTATGTCAGTTTCGCTCTATCCGGTTGAAGACTGCATAACTCGTTGGAAAGGTGTTCCGGGAGCATCGGAATTACCCGGTCGACCAGATAGATACTTGTCCCGCGTTTCAGGGCTTCCTGATCAATCTCATTTCCTTCTTCCACAAAAAAGGATACATCTGCGATATGAACACCCAGCTGATAATTCCCATTTTCAAGACGTATGAGCGATACGGCATCATCAAAATCTTTGGCATCTGCCGGATCTATGGTAAAAATGAGCTCATCCCGAAGATCCAATCGTTCAGACAGTGTTTGTGAAGATATCGTCAAGTCAATATCGCCGGCAGCCTTTTCAACTTTTTCCGGAAAGGCCAGCGGCAATTCGTATCCCTTGATTAGGCTTATAATGTCGACACCAGGTTCATCCGGGAATCCCAGAATTTCCACTATTTTTCCTTCGGGATTCAGTGCCGAACTGTCCCATTTCAGAAACTCCACAACAACTTTCTGGCCATCCTGCGCTCCGGCATCATTCTGCGGCTGAATATAGAAATCCCGGTAAACCCGTGGGTTATCCGGCACTATGAATCCGTAATATTCGCTGCGACGATAAATGCCGACGAAGGTATCGTGAGCACGCTGCAGGATTGCGGAAACCTGACCTTCCTTGCTTTTTCCTCGCGAAACTGCAAATAACTGTACTTCAACCAAGTCTCCATCAAAAGCGGTATGAAGAAATTTTGGTGGAATGAAAATTTCTTCTCCGGTGCGTTCATCCGTAACGAAACCAAATCCTTTCCTGGTAATCTGGATTACTCCATTAACCCGTTGCAATGCCGTTGGAAGTGCATAACGGCGATTTTTGAGTTTATGTATCTTGCCCTGTTTTTCCAGAGCGGACAGTGCATTTCTGAACATGTGA
>JAFGSO010000506.1 GCA_016934605.1 Calditrichota bacterium
GTTTCCCGTATATGGGGAATTCCGCATATCCAGGCAACGGTTCTCTCAATTCCCAAGCCAAATCCTGCATGAGGGACAGATCCATAGCGTCGCAGATCTAAATACCATTCATAATGCTCTCTGGGCAAATGATGTTCATCCAGTCTCTTCAGCAGCGTCTCATAGTCGTCTTCACGCTGACTACCACCGATGATCTCTCCATAGCCTTCCGGAGCAAGCATATCCATCGCCAAAGCCAGCCGATCATCCTCTGGATCTCTTTTCATATAAAAAGCTTTCACAGCGGCCGGGTATCTGTGAATGATCACCGGCCGGTCAAATTTCTCCGATATCAAGGTTTCATCTTTTCCCCCGAAGTCATTTCCCCATTCAAATTCCACATTTTTTTCTTTAAGTATCTGTACTGCTTCAGTGTATGAAATTCTGGGAAAGGGAGCTCTTACTGCTTCTAAGTACGAAACATCTCTCTCAAGTATCTCCAGTTCAGCTTGCCGATTTTTAACTACACGTTCAACAATATAGCAAATAAAGTCCTCTGCAAGAATCATATCATCATCCAGATCAAAATAGGCAACTTCGGGTTCCACCATCCAGAATTCTGTCAGGTGTCTGCGGGTTTTAGATTTCTCGGCACGGAAGGTAGGCCCGAAACAATAGACCTTTCCGAAAGCAAGGGCTGCAGCCTCTGCGTATAACTGCCCACTCTGGGTTAGATAAGCAGTACTTCCAAAATAGTCTGTGGGGAAAAGAGTTGATGTCCCCTCTGCAGCAGCAGGTGTGAAGATGGGAGTATCAATCATGGTAAAATTTCTTTCATTGAAAAAATCCCGTATAGCCGAGATAATTTCATGCCGGATTTTCAGAATGGCATATTGCTTTCGTGAGCGAAGCCACAGATGACGTTTATCCATCAAAAATTCAATCCCATGCTCCTTTTTCGAAATAGGATATTCCTGTTCCGGTATCTGCATAATGAAAATATCAGAAACCTGAATCTCATAACCAATGGGAGATCTTTTGTCTTCGCTCACATGGCCCTTCACCAGCAGGGAGGATTCAATGGATAATTTTTCATATAGATTGAATACTTCTTCCGACACTTCATTTTTGAGCACCACACATTGAATGATGTTGGTACCGTCCCGAACAAGCAGGAAATGAATTTTTCCACTGGATCTCTTGTTATAAATCCAGCCGGCAATGATTACTTCCTGACCGATATATTTGTGTATATCCTCAATGTATACCTTTTTTTTATAAGAATTCCTGTCCATATAATGTGACTCCCATTTTAGCGACTGAAATCACCTTCCGGTGCTGTAAGAACATGTTTGTTGAATTCCGGAATTTCTTGCCGGCTAGCCATCAAATGGGAAAAAGATGCAATATGACGGGTAATCCGGGTCAATTTTTCAAAATTTATTTTATCTGCAGTATCTTCGGGGCTGGTGTAATCAGTGTGAAAACCTGTAAAATAGTAGACTACCGGTATTCCAAGCGAATGAAAATTGACATGATCGCTTCCACTGGTAAAAAATACATTTGGATCGAATAAAAGCTGTAATCCGATTTCTTCGTTTGCCTGTTCCGCCAGTTTTCTTAAATTTTCTGCCTGGGCTGAATAAAACAACATCACTTTGTTTTCTGCGCCATCATCCCGCATCGGTTGCCGCAATGCCGCAAAATTAAAGGACGCGTCTCTTCCGATCATATCCATATTAAAAACAGCTTTTATTTGATTCAGTTTGACTGGAGGATTGTTTACAAAATAGCTGGTACCCAGAGTTCCCTTTTCTTCACTATCCCAGAAAGCAAAAATCATGCTTCTCTCAGGCGGGTAATTTTCCGATAGATCAGAAATCGCTCCAGCTACATTCAGATTAGCTGAAACACCGGAAGCATTATCATCTGCACCAGGAAATAGTTTCCCTCCCTGAATTCCCTCGTGGTCGTAATGGGCACCTACCAGAATATATTCTTTGCTAAGTTCTGGATGGGACCCCGGCAAAAAAGCCAAAATATTCCTGCAATCCCTGACCACCTGGTTCTGATAATCAATTTGCAGTTCTGCCTCAAAATCTGAAATATCTGCAAGGTTCCAATGAATCTGTTCATTTCCATCACTGGCGACAATATCACGTATTCGTTGTGATTCATTATAAAAATTTCGTATTAGATTATCACCAAATAGGCTTTCTGCAAACTCTGTGGAAAGATAGATAACAGGGACAACAGAATCCTCCTTCAGAACAAATCTTAGACGTTCTGTCTGAACACGACGTCTTTTCAGAAAACTGTCGTACTTTTCTTCATTGTCGGGTGTAGCCATCAGTATCAACGCTTTTCCTCCCCTGGCAGCAATACTCCTGGCTTTCCAGTATTCCAGCAAGTACTTGGTCTGATGGATACCATTAAAAAATATAAGACTGTCATTCTCCAGAGGTTCTCCATACCAGGCAAGTACAATTTTCCCTTCAATATCTCTATTTCCTAAATCATCGTACCGATATTCAGGTGCAGAAATGGCGTATCCGGTGAAAATGAGCGGGGCATCCAGATTGAGCTTCTTATCAGAATTAAAGAAATAATAGTAATCGCTATACGGTAAAGCCTCAAAAAGTGAATTGCCTTTTCTTATCCCTATGGAGGTAGTAACATCCTGGTGTCTGGTGCCAATTATCTTAAACTCCTGAAACCATCCGTTTAAAGTGGATTTCTGATCAGTTCCGGAGACTGGTGACAATTTGAATTGTTTCAGACGATGGAGAATGTATTCTCCTGCACGTATTCCCCCGGGAGTTCCGGCTTCACGACCTTCATACTTCATCTTTACAAGCTCTTCCAGGTCCTGTCTGATTTGTTCTTTTTGAATCAGACTGTCAGACGAAACAATCTGTGTGTCTGCTGACATATCCAGAAATAAAAATAAGATCAGTATTGTATTTATAACTGATGTGAGATTCATTCTTGTCCCCGGTTTTTGAATAATAATGATAACCAAATGCCGTACTGAAATCAACCCGTAATTATTGTTATATTGTCAAAATTTTTCTAAATCCCTTTACTAAAATACACTGATTTAGTAAATTGATTATATTATTATAACAATTCTATTTGAAATAGAAAGGGGAACAAATGAAGGATCGTGTCATCAATTTTAATCCCGGGCCAGCCACCTTACCGCTGTCGGTCTTAGAAACCGTCCAGGAGGAGCTCATCAATTACCGGGGAGAGGGATTATCCATTCTTGAGATGAGCCACCGATCGAAGACATTCGACGCAATAATAAATGATGCTGTTTCGAATGTTAAAAAAGTGATGAATTTTCCAGATAATTACTCAGTACTTTTTCTACAGGGTGGAGCGACTGCTCAATTTGCTGCTGTTCCGTTGAATCTAGCTCAAAAAGAGAAGCCAGCTCTCTACATCAATACCGGTTCATGGTCCAAGAAAGCGATCTCCGAGGCCAAAAAACTTGGAATTAATCATCAGGTGATTGCCAGTTCGGAGCAGGAGAACTTCAATTATATTCCGGATGATTTCCAGGTTCCGAAGGAAGCATCCTACCTCCACATCACAACAAATAATACCATTTTCGGGACACAATGGCAGAAATATCCCAAA
>JAFGSO010000507.1 GCA_016934605.1 Calditrichota bacterium
CGGGATATGGTGAATGGAGCATCGTTTGTATCAAATGGATCTCCATCCACGGCATCGCTCACTTTCACAAAACAGTCCTGAGAAGGCTCATCCGGAATAGTCCAGTTATATTGCGCATTTCCGTTAACCGGACTGACAATATTGGTGGCAATAAAAGCCCAGTTTGCCCCGCCGTTAGTTGAATATTCAATATTAACACGGGAAGGTCCGTCTGTTGTTAACCACTGGATGGTATGTTGTGAACCGACTTTCCAATCCTCTCCGCCATTTGGTTCGAAAACAAAAATAGTACTCTGAGAAGATGCCAGTGATATGAATACTAACTGAAATGTGAAGATAAATCGTATATAGCTAATCATTTTTCTGTGGTTCATAATTACGATTCTCCTTTAAATAATCAGTATAATAATATTGATTGACCTTCACGGTAACGAAGGAGGCCCGGGTAGCGTGTTGTCGATGGGAGTTTCCCCATTTCCCCCGCCGGAAGCCAGGATGGCAACCACTGCACCGGCAGCCAGTACACCACCGCCGATGAGATACCATTTGGTATTACTTCCCTTTTTCTTCTCCACTTTGGTCATTTTTTCCAGTTCTTTCGGTTGTTTCACCTCTGGTTTCTGTTTCGGCTGCTGCTGCTCCACCTTCACTTCTTCCACCATTTTGGTAAAGGGTGGCGGATCCTGGACCGGATCCGATTGATAATTCGGCACCATATCCAGCAGTTTTTTAACGGCCGTTCTGGCATCTTCCAGATAATCTTTGGCAATATAAGATAGTCCCAGCAGCCGGTAAGCTTTCATTTTCTCCTGCTCGGTGAGTCCCGGTTTACCCAGGCATTCGGTGATGAGGCCAATCGCCTCATCAAATCTGCCGGTGTTATACCTCTGTTCGGCATCGGCAAGTTGTTTTTCGCAAACGCCCTGACTCTGTGCATATATGGTATTAATCAGAGATGGTACCGGTAAAAAAAGAAGGCTGGATGATAACAGAAGGATAAACACTAAACGAAAAAACTCTTTCAGAAAGGTCATTCTCATCTCCTCCATATTAAGGAATACAAGAAATATAATAACAAACTATTTAAACATGCCTCACTCAAAGTAGGGATTGTAGATCGTAAAATAAATGGATGAGTAAATAGGATTGATTTTTTTACTGCGATTCAGCAAGTTTAAAATGAAGAGGTTCTTTTACATCCTGGTAAATACTAACCTGCAGCGGTCCGCCCTGAAGTGAATATCCATCTTTTTGAACTGAGATTGTATGGGTACCGGTGCGTAGTTTTAACTGCTTCGGGGTATATTTCCCGGTTGGTTGCCCGTTCAGCAGAATTTGACAATAATTAGGCTCGGAGGTAACAGTTAGTGTATTCTCACGGTTGAAATCGATCACCAGGTCCTGGATTTTATCAGGTTCTACCTTAACATCCTGCTGCCATTCACCCAGGGCCGGATGGACAGCCTTCACCCGGTAAACACCAACCGCCAGACTGGCCCGATACTGTTCGTTAGTATCTTTTTCCCGAAGTTCTCCATCCACGTAAATAGAACCCCAGGGACGGATCAGGATTTTTAGTTCACCTTTTAAGGCTTCCAGTATACCGACGAACTTGGAATTCTCATCGGGCGAAAGAGTAATAGTTGCCGTATCATCTCTGTAACCGGCTTTTCTGAGGGTCATCCGGTAAGTTCCGGCTTTTACCGTGCGGTCGGATAAGGGGGTTGTTCCAATTGAATTATCATTTAACAAAACCATCGCACCGGCAGGTTCTGAAGTTACAGTGATGCTGGCCAGTGCCTCCAGAACCGGTGAAATTCTGGTCGTCTCCCCTTCACGCACGGTAAAAGAACTGGAATAATCCGAATATCCGCGTTTCCGCAATAACAGCATGTGGCGTCCCGTCCGCAATTCCTCTCCCTCCCGCGGCGTGGTACCGACAAATTTATTGTCAATCCATACCGATGCCTCGCCGGGCTGTGAGGTAATTATAACGGTTCCGACTTTAACAGCAGCCATCTGAACCGTTTCACTTTTTAAGTTGAACTGATACTCATTTAACGCAGCTGTCTGTACAAAAAGTGAGGTGTCAACCGGCCGATAACCTTTTTTCTGAATTTGCAGCGATATCCGGCCCTCTCTCACCTCCACATCTTCCATCGGTGTAATTCCGACAGCACTGTCATTGATGAATATATTCGCCCCTTCAGGAGTACTGGAAAGACTGAGTGATGCCATTTTAGTAACAACCAGTTTATCTTCTTTTTTCCCATCACCGTCGAAAAAATGAAAAGGATCCTGTATGAGAATAAAGCCCAGAAATACGACTATCAGAAGGCTCAGTAACATAAAAGCGCTTTTTGCTGAAAAAATTTTCCGGGGAGCTTTGGTGGTCTTTTTTTCCGTCACGGGCGATACTTCAATTTTCTGGATCTGTTCCATCATCTCTTCTGCGCTCTGATAGCGCTTCTGCGGATCTTTGTCGATGGCTTTAGATATAATTTTCACCAGAGACCTGGGAATATCAGAATTGAATTTCTGGGGAGAAGGAATCTGTCCTTCAACAATCATTTTCTGTATGGAAAAATCCGATTCGGTTTTCTCAAACGGCACCCGGCCGGCCAGCATTTCATAGATAGTCATCCCCAGAGAATAAATATCGCTTCTGAAATCCACATTTTTCAGCCCTTTTATCTGTTCCGGCGACATATAGTAGAGTGTTCCTGCCCGCATCTGGGTAACCGTACTGGAAGGACCGTGTTGCCTGATAACCTTGGCCAGACCGAAATCGGTCACTTTTACCCTGAAATCCTGACATAACAGAATGTTACTTGGCTTAATGTCACGATGGATGACACCCACCTTGTGGGCATGACCCACCGCATTTAACAGTTGTTTGGATATCTCGACTGAATCCTTCCAGTCAAAAGGTCCTTTTTCCCGGATCCAGTCGGAAATGGTTTTCGCCTGAACATATTCCATTACCATGAAAACGCCAAATTCAGTATCCCGCAGGGCATGGACGGTCACGATATTGGGATTTTCCAGTCTGGCCAAAGCTCGTGCTTCGGTCTTAAATCGTTTTAGAAAATTTTCATCCCTGGCCAGCACAGGATCAATCATTTTCAGCGCCACTACCTTATCCAGGGAAGTGTCCAGAGCCTTATAGACCACCCCCATGCCACCACGGCCTACAACTTCCAGAATTCGGTATCCGTCAATAATTTTCCCGATCAGCGATTCCATTTATCTCATATTCTCCTGTGATTGCGGTTCCTCCGCTGTTCCATCATTCTGGTGAATGGCCGGATGAAATTTAAAATCAGAAAAAACGACATAGGTATTCGGTCCGGCAAACAATCCGGCTTTACCCCTTATCAATTCCTTACTCAGCCAAGCTTTCAGCAGCTTGTTGTTGTAATACATCATAATCCAGGGCCCCAGACATTTCACCTTTAAGTGGAAATCCCCGGGCTTCTCCGATTCCAGCGGAACATAATCAATATTCAATAAACGCTGAAACTGCTCCTCCTGTTTTTTCTCCAGCACAAATTCATTGGCAGTGATTTTTGAAAATTGAAAATATCGTTCTGAAAGATGTCCGGATGCTGACTGATAACCGACTATAATACCTACCGGGCTTTCCCTGTTATGGTCATTCAGCTTAACCAGCACCTCGATATCACTATCCTCCAGGTTTTCATTGTAAATGGCCTTTTTTGCTTTATTTGTTTCCAGAAAAACCAGACCATCATTTTTTAGAACATAGTCATTTGCAGTCAGATTGAATAATTCCCATTGCCCCGCACCTGCCGGAATGATCTGGTCGATTTCACCAGCCGGTTGAGAACTCATAACTTCCGGTTCAGCTGGACCCTGAGTGATATTAACTACTTCTCTTTCCGGGTTTGTGATGGAAGAATCTATTTCACTGGCCGGCTTTTTAAGCATCTCCCGGCATTCACCAATGGCCTTTTGCAATTGCTGATCTGTTGGCTGAAGTTCCAGTGCTTTCTGAAAATAAATAATAGCATTCTGATAGTCTTTATTGGATCGGTACTCTCTGGCTCTGTCTTTGTAAGCCCCGGCTATGCGGTCTATACCTTTTACGGACTCCAGGTTCATGGGATCTCTGCCCAGGATGTTGAGATAAATTTTTAATGCATCATCCAGATTTCCCTTTTCAAACAGCCGATGGGCTTCGACGAATCTTCTCGATTCTTCAACTGTCTCCGGAACGGCTAAGTTTTCATGTGAAGAAGATATTTCGGGACTTACCTCAACACCGGAGGAATCCGAGGAAAAGATCGAAGATAATCTGTCGTCTATTGATGAACGGTAAGAATAGATAAAGGCCAGCAAAACTATGAAAAGAAACAGGAAAATCACTAAAAAGATCCTGTTCCATTTAAATTTTTTAACGGATTTAGAATCGTTTACGGTGGAATTTACTATTTTCTGACCAATTTCGATTATCTGAACCGTCACATTATCGTGGCCTCCCAGTTGATTGGCATATCCCACCAGCATTTCGCAGGCCTGCTGCGGAGAATGAGATAAAACCGTTTGCCTGAGGTCCTCCAGTGGAACTCTGGCGAGGCCATCGGAACAGAGCAGAAAATAATCGTCTGCCTGCAGCTCGATATTTCCGATGACATCAACTTCTGTCTCCGGCTTTACTCCCAGTGCTCTGACAAGTACAGATTTTGATGGATGATCCTCGGCCTCCTGTTCCGATAATATCCCTTTGCGAAACATTTCGGCCACCTGGGTATGATCCTGGGTTAATTGCTCAATACCCCCGGAATTGATCCGATAAATTCGGCTGTCTCCCACATGAGCGATGTAAGCATATTTATCCGATATAACCAATGCCGAACAGGTTGTACCCATTTTAACAAATCCCTCTGCCCTGTTTGCCAGACGGTACACCTGCTCATTCGCAGCAATCATCGCTTCCTTCATTTTTGCCGGTATATCATTTCTGCTTGAAGAATAATATTTTTCGCCGAAAGTATTTACTGCAGCCTCGCTGGCCTCCCGGCCGCGTTCATGCCCTCCCATTCCGTCTGCAACGATAAATAACTGCCCGCCGGGATAGGATAGTTCATCATTACCGGAGGGAAATTTTCCGAAAAAATCCTGATTATCGGATCTCACCATTCCAATATCAGATTTGCTGCCATATTCGATGATGAATCTGCTTCTTGAATTTTCTGGCATGAGCTATATTCTCACATGAATAAAATGAATGATGTTAAACAGAAAGTGGCGATAATATATGATTATAATCAGAATTTCACTTCAATTATCCGGGATAAAGCCTTCCTGACAGATTTTAACTTGTTAACCGGGAAGCTTAAAGATATTTTCATTCACACC
>JAFGSO010000508.1 GCA_016934605.1 Calditrichota bacterium
GAAGAGCACAAAGTCAGGCATGTTTATCATATATCAGAATTTATCATCTGAGAATGATTTACAAATTGTTTGTTTACATCTCATCCGTAAAACTAATGCTATTTCTTTTGCCTGCGTCATTTTTTATCCATTCCCTTGAGTCATTCTCTGTGTGCTCAGTGTACTGTGGCAATTCAATAGCGGCAGTCACAAAGCACAGAGAGAAAAATCATGGTAGGTAATATTCATGGTAAAGTTTGTGAATAAATCATGGGAAAATGATCTTTTATTTGTTTATCTTTCCAAAAATTTAATGGGTATTTTCTTTCCGAATCAACTTGATTCATTTATATAACCAGTGATATATTTCTCAAAGAAGACCGATACTGTCTGAATATCAGATTACTATACAAAAAAATCATAAGTCGGATCGGAGAAAATAATGAGTAAATTCGATCTTTCAAAAGCCAAATTTGCTACTTTATGCGTTCATGGATCAGGAGGAGTTGACCCGCTTACCGGGGCTATCTCCATACCCATTTACCAGAGCTCTACCTTCGCTTTCAAGAATGCCAAACAGGGAGCAGCTCTTTTTGCCGGGGATGAAGAAGGTTACGTTTATACCAGACTCGGGAATCCCACCCAGGCGGCACTTGAACGGGAAATGGCATTTCTGGAAGGCGGAGAGGCTGCCTTATGCTTTGCTTCCGGTATGGGTGCAATTTCCGGAATAATAATGGCACTCTGCCGTAACGGGGACAATATGGTTTCAACAGATACAGTATATGGAGGAACGCATAATCTCTACAAGGAAACATTACCTCTGTGGGATATTCAGGCAAGGGAAGTAAATGCGATTAATCTCAACAAGGTTGAAGAAGCTATCGACCAGAAAACCCGTCTCATTTTTATCGAAAGCCCGGCAAATCCAACTCTGTCGGTTATAGACATCGCGGGATGTGCAGCCATAGCACACAGGCATAAAATTCCCCTGGTGATAGATAATACCTTTGCAACTCCCTATCTGCAGAGACCAATTGAACTGGGCGCAGATATTGTTATTCACAGTGCCACCAAATACATCGGTGGACATGGAGACACCATCGCAGGAGTTGTTGTGGGGAAAAAAGAATTTATTGATGGTTTACGGGCAAAAATCCTGAGGGATATCGGAGCGGTCATCAGTCCTTTGAATGCATGGCTGCTTCTCAGAGGACTGAAAACACTGCCGGTGAGAATGGACCGGCACTGTTCCAATGCCCTGGAAGTAGCCAAGTTCCTGTCCTTACACCCCAAAATTAACTGGGTTCGTTATCCGGGTCTCACAACACATCCGCAGTATGAACTGGCTGCCCGGCAGATGAAAAAATTCGGCGGAATGATTACTTTCGAAGTGAAGGGCGGACGGACTGCCGGCGAGAAACTCATGAACAGTGTCGGACTAATTACTTTAGCGGTTAGTCTGGGAGACTGTGACTCCCTGATTGAACATCCTGCTTCCATGACTCATTCCACCTACTCTGAAGAAGAATTGAAGGAAGTAGGTATCTCGGAAGGACTGATAAGGCTTTCGGTTGGTCTTGAAGATTCTTCAGATATTATCACGGATTTAAAACTTGCTCTGAAAAAAATATAGATTACGAATTCAATGCCCATTCTATCCGTCTGAACAGATGGAAAATAACCTCGGATTGTATCAAAAAATCTCGTTATTTAAACAGGTTTTTTCTTCTGTAATTATGAGCCCGGTCCGACGATGCTAGTATTCCACAACCAGGCAGGTGGTGGTATCGATTACTCCATCCAGGCTGTGAATTTCTGCCAGAACTACTTTTCCCAACTCTTTCATATCGGACGCTTCCAGAAAAACAATGGCATCGTAAGGTCCGGTAACCGGATTCACCTTCTTCACTCCGGGGATATTCTGGGCTTCGTTCACAACATTTTTCACTTTATTCGGGGTAATTCTAACCAGGGCATAGGCACTAATGGACATGTGGTTTTTCTCCTTTTTATTCGAATATAAAAATTATTATGTGGAGAGTCAATATTATTACGAGTCCGGTTACTGACTGCTGGTTACATGGTTTTAAATTTTGTATTTATAATTTGAATTTTTATTGGAATCTATTTTTGGCTGCTGGTTTCTAGCCTTTAGCCTAATCTCCATGAGCCTTTGAGCCTCTGAGCTCCGCCGGGAGGGCAGCCTGCCCGCCCACTGGCGGAGATCCGGTGTGACCCTGAGCCACTTATCTGCCCGCTGCCCACTGCCTACTGCTTTCTGCTTTCTGCTTTCTCTATTTTGGTCTTATTTTCTTATTTTCTTGTCTTTGCTAACTGCCGATTTTCTATTTCTTCGCTGCCTGTAAATGCCGCTGCCCGAATGCTTCTGGTAAAAGTTCGCTCACCTGAAATGTGCGGGTTTCTCCACTTTCTTTTACCAGAATAACTTCAACATCAGGAGCATAATCATTTAAAATCTGACGGCAGGCACCACATGGTGTTGAAAAATCGGGTCCATCTGCCATAATATAAATCTTATCAAATTTCCGTTCCCCTTCTGAAAGCGCTTTAAAAACGGCAACCCGTTCGGCACATATGGTGAGGCCATAAGAACTGCTTTCAATATTATGACCGGTATATAATTTACCCTCTTTTGTTACCAGTACCGCACTCACTTTGAAGTTGGAATATAATGCCAGGGCTTTTTCACGGGTCTTTTTCAGAAGCGGAAATATTTTTTTGTTTTCCATAGATATCCACAGACTGCGAAAAAAATGGGGCTGTATCAAAAGTTAAATATTGCGGAATAAAATACAAATTTATGGATATTCAACATTTAAAAAATCTCTCCCCCTTCGTCCTATCTTTCTAAAATAGAGGAGGTTGGGGAGTGAGATAATAAATGGAGACTAAACAACAAAATTCATATTTATACACATATTTTGACTTTTGATACAGCCCCATTTAAAGGTATATTGAATATTTACTTTTTTATTTACCTTCTTCTTCCAGCATCTGCCTCAATTCTTCCAGTTCTTTTTCTGCCTGTTCTCTCTCTTTTCTGAGCCGGCGCAATTCTTCTTCAATTTTTTCAGATCGTTTAGTGTCTTTCAGCAGGCTCTCGTAAAAATCTACCTTGGAACGGCCGGGCTGCTCGGCACCGTAACCACCGCCCCATGGTAATAACCTGAAGGTTAATCCCAGATAGACACGCCATGAAGGATAGTTCGGAAGATCCAATCTGTCACTGGGAGCAGGCAGAATAATAGCCGAAGTTTCCTCATCGGAACTTAAACGTACATCAAGTCCCAAATCAAAATTAAACCACGGTTTCGGTTTGAAGGTGACAGACGGGGTGATATACATGAAATCTTCCCGGCTGTAGGCCATGGTATCAGGTTGATTTATGAAACTGATTCCCCACCATTCCAGATTCAGGTCAAACAGTTCCGTGGGATAACTGAAGGCTAAACCGTATTGAAGTTCTGTGGCATTTCCGCTGGCCTCATATACCCGGGTTGGGGATTCAAACAACTTCTTGCCGGCATCATTATGATTGTACCATCCCAGGTTCAGGTGCAGACTGAAACTGCGGTCGTGAAGGTAGGGATCGTTGAAGAAGGAAACCAGACCGGTAAATCCATATTCGAATGAACCCGCGGAATACGGTTCAAAGAAATAATTATATTCGCCCGCCGTTGGAATCCGTACCGAACCCAGCAATCCCAGGTGGAACCGATTATTATTCAATCCCCAGGAACCGGTTTTGAAATCCAGAAAAACATCTTCCGGTACGTTATATTCTTCCTCGAAATCTCCGCCGCCGCGGTTGGTATCCTGGTAGAGACGCCACATCATGGATATATCGAAATTATCCAGGATTCCATAGCTGAAAACCGTGTTGAACTGAACGTCCCACCAGTTGACAGCAGTAAAGTTTTCAGGTTTTTGCTGCCCCAGGTAGTCGCCAACTTTAGTGAAAAAATTCAGGTTCGACCCCACATCCAGGGTACCTCTGTAAAGTGTACTTGCGGACTGAACATGAAGAAATCCACGACTGCCGAACCGGGTCGAGTTAAAACCCAGAGCAACCATGGGAATGAACAAAATCAACAGAAACAATCTGTAATGCTGAGCCATGCCGGTCCTCCCGCAATGTATAATTTTTTGAAATTAAATATTTTATTCATTTATGTCAAGAAAAATAAACCATATACCATGTTTAATTTAAACGCTGAGCCAGCACGATAACATTCACTACAATAGCAATATCGCGGGCAATGCCAACAATAGTTGCAAAAACATCCATGGCACTGCCAGAAACAATCACCAGGTCTCCCGGCTGCAGGGGAACAAGCAGATCTTTATTCCCGGTTTTCATGAATTCTTTAATATTTACTTTGATGACCTCCTGATTTTTCCGGATTAATCGAACATCATTCAATCGGGCGGTTCTCAAAGGTCCGCCGGCAGAAGACAGAAGATCAATTAAACCGAATGAGCTGGGAATACTGTAGATTCCTGGTTTTTGTACATGTCCCCATAAATTCACGGATATGAGCAGTACATCATCGGTTCCTAATATATATTGAGCCGGACGGTCTCCCGGCTGATATTGCTGACTGAAACGATTATCCTGAGCAACAATCAGAGTCGATAGTGAAAACACCATCAATATGATGAAGGATATTTTTCTCATCCGGTTCTACTTCATGCTTAGTCGATCGTAAAAATAAAGGGTGCCGATTCCGATCCCTCACGATTGAATTCATTACCGATAACATCAATCCTCCACTGATATTGACCGGCTGGTAACGAAGCGTCTCCTGTCAGCTTCGAAAGTGGCCATTCCTGGTGAGGGTTATAATCGACGCCGATATCCAAAAGTTTAGTCC
>JAFGSO010000509.1 GCA_016934605.1 Calditrichota bacterium
AACCAGCTTCAAATCAAGGTACATTAGTGAATTGTTCGTAATTGACTTATATCAAAAAATTTCGGAGCTAAGGCAATAATCATATAACATAATATCAAACATAAATCAAAGTTGAGAGATATGACATCTTCACAGGATAAAAAGAACTGGACAAAAATCGGGCCTCTTCCCGGGCTTCTTTACGCAGAGATGATTTCTGAAGTACTTAAGAAGGAAAACATTCCCTTCCAGCTAACCCAGGACGGAGTTGCTACCGCGTATGGTTTTACCGGTACCAACATTGCCGGAAACGAGGCATTCATCTGGGTTCCGGAGGAACATGAACAGAAAGTAAAAGAAATTGTGGAGCAGATGATCGATCACCTTTAAAGGATCTGTCCGGTGAGATTCAAGCACATCAGAAGGCATACCCAGATTACGATCCTGAGATTCCTGCAGCGGATCGACCTTCCGGAAGATTTTTATATGCTTTTCCTGGCGGGACTCATTGGCATTTTCGCCGGACTGGGTGCCTATGTACTGAATTTGCTGATTGATTTCTTCCGTTACGTATTCTTCGATAAAATTTATTCACTATCTTCCTTCACCATTACCTCTTATATCCTTCTGGCTCTGTTTCCGGCCATTGGCGGCCTGATTGTAGGACTGGTTATTCATCTGTTTTCCCGGGAATCCAGGGGGCACGGAGTCCCCAGCGTCATCGAATCCATCGCCAACCGTGCCGGTTATATACGTCCCCGCGTAACCATGATTACCTCCTTTACTGCCTCCGCTACCATCGGTACTGGCGGATCCGCCGGAAAAGAAGGTCCCATTGTTCAAATCGGTGCTGCCATCGGTTCCACGGTGGGCCAATTGTTCAATGTTTCTGCCGAGCGTTTAAAAGTCCTGTTAGGTGCAGGGGCGGGAGCCGGTTTGGCTGCAGTATTCAATGCTCCGGTAACCGGTGTCCTCTTCGCTCTGGAGGTTCTGCTGGCGGATTTCAGTATTAATGCTTTTACGCCCATTATTTTTGCAACCGTTATTTCGACCACCATTTCACATTATCTTATCGGAAGCAGTCCGGTACTCTATGTACCCATTTATTTCCTGGAAAGCGTCTATGAATATCCCCTCTACATTCTGATGGGTATTGTCGGCGGTATCATGGCCGTCCTCTTTACTCGAATGTTGTATGCGACTGACGATCTTTTTAATAAATACCCCGGAATTCCTGATTATATTAAGCCGGCTATAGGAGGTCTGCTGGTTGGCATAATTGCCATTTTCTTCCCCGAAGTGTATGGATTCGATGATCAGGCAATCCACAATGCCCTGCTGGAAAGGACCGCCGTGTGGGTTCTGCTGTTGCTGACAGTTCTGAAAATGGTGGCTACTTCTCTCTCGCTCGGCAGTGGTGGATCAGGAGGCTTGTTTATTCCTTCGCTCTTTGTTGGAGCAACATTCGGTGCATTTTTCGGTAGCGTCATGAACATCCTTTTCCCCCAGATTACTGCATCTCCGGGAGCTTATGCACTGGTGGGGATGGGGATCATGGTTGCGGGAACCACACATGCCACACTTTCGGCCCTGATGTTGATATTCGAAGTGACCAGTAATTACCAGATCATCCTGCCGCTTATGCTGGGAACCATCATTGCCACCATCACCTCCCGGCTCATCATGCGGGAAAACATCTATACCATGAAAATCGCCCTCAGTGGTGAATACATCTTCAAAGGGCGAAATATGACTCTGCTGCAGAGTATTCCGATTCGAAAACATATCCAGAAGCAGTTCGACCGGATTTCCGAAAATTCATCATTCCATGCAATCCTGCAGATGCTTCGGAAGAGTGACCATGCCACTTTTCCTGTTATGACTCCAGACGACAAGCTGGCAGGATTAATTTCCCTGAATAATATCCGATCTTATATGTTCGAGGAAGATCTGTATCCTCTTCTGATTGCCAAGGATATCATGCAGGAAGAGTTCATTACCGTTCATCCCGGTCAGTCTCTGGCCGATGTTCTGCGACTCTTCGATCTGACGGATGCTGAGCTTCTTCCCGTCACCGAGAAGAGCCGTAACAGAAATCTGATCGGGGTAATTTACCGGGACGAACTGATGCGCTGGTATCGAAAAGCACCTCTTCTGGAATCTAAAAAAGCCTATTAAGTATGCATTCCTTGAAGGATTATCATAAACTGAGAATGAAAAAATATCGGGACAAATGGCGTCTTTTCCTGGTTGAAGGGAAACGTTTATGCCGGGAAGCCCTGAACTCCGGGTGGAAAATTGAAAAAGCCTTTTTGAGAGAAGATTTTAGTCTGGATTCGGACTCCGGGCTATTCGGGAAAATTCTGTCTGAGCGGAAAATTCCTCTCCGCATGTTAAAGCCGGATGATTTTCGTAAACTGGCTGATACGGAAAATCCACAGGGTATTATGCTGATTGTGCATAAACCTGCACCCCGGGAAATGAGGGAGTGGCTGGCAGCAAAACCACGGATTTTGCTGGTTCTGGACGGGATTCGCGATCCGGGCAACATGGGAACGATTATCCGTTCAGCGGACTGGTTTGGAGTTTCC
>JAFGSO010000091.1 GCA_016934605.1 Calditrichota bacterium
ATTTAACGCAGAGGACGCAGAGCTTCGCAGAGTTATTTTTAAGACTTTTCCGGTAATTTGTTCACCACTCGCTCAATTCCTTCTCGCCGCAATTCACCATGGCTGATTCGCTTATTTTCTCTGAAATTTCATTCTCGTGCATAATTTTTAATTATTCTTTTGTTCTCTGCGTTCTCTGCGAACTCTGCGTTTAAATTAAATAAGGCTCAATGGCACAGGGGCTCCCGACTCCCTGTCAACCTCCGGTTGACATGTCGGGACTAAACCTTCCCTGGTTTAGCCAGAGGCCAGAGGCTAGGAACCCCAGAAGCTAGAAATAAATTCCGTACCAGACCGTACCGTCTGACACTCTGACTGCCGGCAGCGGTAACCGTACAAAATTCAATATGTTTTTAACAAACTTGAGGGTTTTACTGTCTCCGGTGGGAATTTTCGTGATATCAAAATCAAGCCCGATATAAACATGACGTTCACCCCCATAAATATTCCGTGCTATATTTTCAACTCTTTGACCAACCGCAATGCCCCACGGTTTGAGCCACCCGGGATAGTCTTTTTGAACGCCCTCCGGCATAACGTCATGTATATTCAACGTTAACCACCAGGTCATTCCCTCATAGTCGTCTATTCTGCTTTTATTTGTTTCGCTGTATAAATTATTCCTATATGCATCGGAGGTATGATAACTCGCCTTCAGACGGATACCGCTTAATCTGTCGGGATAAAGTTGCTGAAGGGTAGCATAGGAAACTCCAAAAGTATTAAAAGTTAAGTCCAGCACACTAAATCCCCATTCTTGGAAAAAGGCATCAATTATCTCGATCTGTAGCATCCATACCCAGCCTGTAAGCGCACCATACCAGATGGAATTTTTAGTTGAAAATCCGGACCAGCGATAAGCCTTCGAAGCAAGATGCGTGGCAAAGTATGCATCCATCATATGAGCCAGTTTATCAGTCTGTTTTCTAGCTCTCCAATCCGGTTCAAATTCTATAAAATGAAAACTCCCGATGGGCTGAGAATACCAGGTTTCACGGAGGCGGTTAAGACTGTATAAATCAAAAACCACTACTGCTCCCAGGAAACCATAGAATCTGACCGGTTTTATCTGATTGAACATCCGTATGGGGGTGCCGTCGTCAATCAGATAATAGGCAGGTTTTAACTGTTTTATTGAAAATTGTCCGGCAGATTTTTCGCTATCATCTGCCAATGAAACTGCAAAAAATCCAGACAGAAATAAAATTATCCAGATGAACAGGGGCCGAAGGAAAAACATATCCAATACATTCTATTTAGTCATATCAGATTTAAATTGACTTATGTGTTTGAGACTTTCGAAAAATAATAAGAAAGAATTCATTTCTGGAGCAGAAATAAAAGAAATTTTTTATAATTCGTGACATTCATAAAAATTCCCGCCATCATCCCCGTTTCCGGACAGGCCCGGATCAAGTTCGGGATGACCTGTTAGTATAAATTTGTTGTATCAAATTCATTTTCCTGAATTTTTAACATGAAAATTCTGAAAGATATCATAAACAATTATTTGAATTTTTCTGAAACATCTTCCCGGGTTTTCTTCACCAGGATTCTGAAGTCGAATGGCCGGAACTTTTCTGCCACTTCGGTTTCGATCATAATCCAGTACTTCCACATCAGTCGAAGCCTCCGGCTGAGTTTTCCTTTATTCAGATACTCAACCGTCTCCGGACTGGCCTGAATAATAATCCGCCGGTCGTATTCCGAGGCCACATAGCGCCGGATCAACCTTTCGATGTTCGCCAGAACGGTGGCCTGAGTTGGGATCAGGCCTGTACCGTCACAGAGCGGACACGGTTCCGTAATATTATAGATGAGGCTGGGCCGGATGCGCTGACGGGTCATCTCGACCAGTCCGAAACGACTGATTTCGGATACCCGGCTGACTGCCCGATCGTGTGAAAATTCTTTTCTCAGCTCATTCTGAATCTTCACCTTATTTTCTTCCCGTTCCATATCAATAAAATCAATGACAATCAGTCCCCCGATATCGCGCAGTCTTAACTGTCGGGAAATTTCCCGTGCCGATTCCAGATTAATTTTCAGCGAATTGCGCTCATGATCCCGCTTTCCGAAATATCTTCCGCTGTTCACGTCAATCGTGGTCAACGCCTCGGTCTGCTCGAGAATAATATAACCACCGTTGGGCATCCATACTTTTCGTTCCAGGCTTTTCTGCAATTCCTTTTCTATATTAAAGACATCGAAAATCGGTTTATTGGAACGGAAATATTCCAGACGTCTGAGCAAATCCGATCCGACATCCTTCAGATAGTGACTGATTTCCCGATACATCTTGCGGCTATCCACCACCACACGTTCAACATCGTTGGTAAACAGGTCCCGGATCACACTGGATGCCATGCCCAGATCCTTGAAAACCAGCTTGGGTGAAACAGTACGGTTCAATTCTGTCTCCACTTTTTTCCAGGTCTTGATAAGCTTCTGCAAATCGGCTCTCAATACCGTTTCATCCTTTCCTTCTGCAACAGTCCGTATGATGATACCGAAATTTTTCGGACGAATTTTTCGGGCCAGATTCCGCAGACGTTTTCGCTCCTGGGTAGAAGAAATTTTTCGGGAAACACCGACCCGGTCCTGGTTGGGTGCCAGAACCATAAACCGACCCGGCAGTGTAAGCTCGGTTGTTACCCGAGGGCCTTTGGTAATGATAGGCTCCTTGATAATCTGAACGCCGATCTCCTGCCCGTTCCGGAGAAGATCCGGAGGATCTACATCCGATTTCTTCTTTCCATCGCTGATAAGTTCTTCATCGATATCGGCAAAAAGCTGATTCACTTCTTCACCCATATCTGAAAAATGAAGAAATCCATCCTGTTCCAGGCCGATATTAATGAAGGCTGCCTGCATTCCCTTTACTACCCGGCGAACCCGTCCTTTATAAATATCACCCACCATTCGTTCATTGCCGGGCCTCTCAACAAATATTTCTACCAATTTCCCATTTTCTAATAATGCAATACGTGTATCTTCATTAGTCGAATTAATTATAATTTCTTTTTTCATTTTGATCTTTCTCCCGCACAGTTCAGTCACATGAGGTTATAGCACATCCATCGGATTGAGAATCCGGTCTCCTTCTACAATTAATTGTGCAGTCCTTTCGGTATAAAATCTTCTGGGATCCACATCTTTGTCTATCAATAGTGCTTCCAGAACTTCAGTTATTTTAGCCGTTCGCCCATCAACAACATCCAGAACAATATAGAGATTTTTTTCTTTCTTTTCCATTTTTGAAATAAATGGACGAATATCAATTATTTTGTTGCCGTCCTTCATGATACGGTTTACTTCGATGCGGTCGCGTGCCAGAAATTCATCCAGCCATCTCTGCGGAATATCCCTCTCTCCCGCATCGCTGTGATAAACCGCCCGATTGATGACAGAAGAGAGGGAGGGAACCTTCGAAAAAACCGTCTTCTGCTCCATCACCTGTATTCCATCCGGCAGAACCGGATTGAGTCTCTGAAGCAGCTCTGTCCCTTCACTCATTTCAATTTCTATATCCAGATATTCTGCCACGCTGGCGATACCCAGTCCCAGCGGCGGTCCAAAAGCGATTTTCGGCCTGGGATGAAATCCCTGACTGTATACCAGCGAAATCCGGGCCCTCCTGGCGGCACGGTCGAATAATCTGACGATATCCAGATGAGAAACAAAGCGCATCAACCCGGTTTTGCTGAAACGAAGTCGTATTTTTTTCTTCACCGGTGCCGATGTTGATATTTTTTTTCTGGAATACCGGCCGTAGGAAATCTGAGATTCTCGCTCTGCCGGTTTTTGAACCGTTGTAACTGCAGTTTTTTCTCTTGAGGCATTCTTTTCCGCACTATCAGAAAAACAGGACACCAAATCCCGGAATTCCGTTCGTTGCAGGCCACAACCAAGGCAGACGTAGTCGCGACAATCCTTACTTATTTTCCCTTCATAGGCACGCAATTTTTCCTGCTGCAAAAAGGATCTGGAAATTCCCATATCAATATGATCCCAGGGAAGCGGTAAAGAAACGGACAATGGTTTTAAATATTTTTTCCAGTCAATTCCCTGTTCCGTGAAAGATTCTTCCCAGCGTTCCCAGCTGAAGCCTTCCTTCCAGCCATCGAATCTGGCTCCTTTTCTCCAGGCAGTCTCCAGAACCGGCCCGAGTTCCCTTCCACCCCTGGTAAAAACCGTTTCCAGTGTACTGGTATAACCATCCCTCCAGCTCACAGCCATGCTTCTGGTGTCAAGTTTTCCGGCAAGGTATCTTGATCTCCGGTCCAGTTCCTCCGGCATCTCCTGTTTTTCCCATTGAAACGGTGTATGCGGTTTCGGTGAGAATGGAGAGATGGAAATATTGAGACGGACATCCCGGTAGCCTGAGGCCAGTTTCCGGCATTTTTCCATGAGTTCCACAATAGCATCCAGATCTTCCGGCTTTTCAGTGGGAAGCCCGATCATGAAATAAAATTTTACTATCTGCCAGCCATTATCCAATACCATTTTCAGAGATTCAAGCAGATCTTCCTCGCGGATATTCTTGTTAATCGCATTCCGCAGCCGCTGGCTGCCTGCCTCCGGAGCAAAAGTAAATCCGGATTTTTTGAAATTGCGCACAAAATCCACCATCTCAGAGGTTAAACCATCCAGTCTGAGTGAAGGAAATGAAAAAGCGAGAGGCTGATCGGACAGCAGCATCTTTTCTTTCAGCATCAGCCATTCCAGATCGGAATAATCCGAAGTATTCAACGACAACAGCGATATCTCGTCGAATCCGCTTGCCTGAACCGCTTCACGCGACTGATGGTAAATATCCTCAACACGTCGTTCCCGCACCGGACGATAAATCATACCGGCGTTACAAAAACGGCATCCTTCCGTACAACCCCGCATCACTTCCAGAGACAGGCGATCGTGAGTAATCTCAATAATCGGAACCAAAGGTTTCAGCGGATAATTCTGTTCCTGCAGTTCGGGCAGGATCCGTTTACGGACAACTGAAGGCACATCCTGGCGTACCGGAACAGTTTTGCGAAACTCAGCAAACGAATCATATTCGGCCTGATAAAAACAGGGTATGTACATACCGGGTATGCGGGACAGGGCCAGCAGGATATCCTGCCGCGAGGCACCTGATTCTCTGCCCTTACGGATCGCCTCGCTAATTTCCAGAACCGCCTCCTCTCCATCCCCTATCAGAAATCCGTCCATGAATTGAGATAAGGGCTCGGGATTATAGGTTGAGGGACCACCGGCGATGATGAAGGGATGCCGTTCATTCCGTTTTCCGCTCTGTAGCGGTATTCCCGCAAGATCGAGCATATTGAGAATAGTGGTGTAAGTCAGTTCGTACTGAAGCGTAAATCCGATCCAATCAAAATCACCAAGTGGTGTTCGCGATTCCAGGCTGAAAAGAGGAATCTTTTTTTCACGAAGAACTTCTTCCGCATCAAACCAGGGTGCATAGATGCGCTCAGCCCATACATCCGGATGCTGATTCAGTATATGATACAGAAGATCAAAACCGACATAGGACATTCCCAGTTCATATAATTCCGGAAATGCCAGTGCCGCTCTGATTTTAATCTGATCGGGATTTTTTCGGATAACGTTATACTCGTTGCCGGTATAACGACCCGGTTTATTGATAAAGGGCAGAAAGTCTCTCTCTACCGCCTTTGATACATCCATTATTTTACTTGCTGATTCTGCCTGCTGACATTAAAAAACAACGTTATGGTTAGTTTAGAAACTATTCTCCCCCCACGGTCGGGAAACCGGACATTTTCCGGCTTCTGACCCATCATGGAGATACCTTTTTAGAAATCCTTACTCGTATGAAATCCGCTCCAGATCGTCCCTGATACCGGAAATATTTTTCACCGAATCAGGAATAACAATAATAGCATTCTCTCCGGCAACTGTTCCTAAAATATGCTTATGCTTCATCTGATCGATAAACAGGGCTACCCCTTTGGCACGACCGGTAATCGTCTTGACGGTTACCAGCGATTCATTACCGTAAACGCCAAGAATCTCCATTCCGATGAGTTTCCGGAAAGAGTGTCCACCCTCTTCCTCTGAAATGGCATAGCGATAGCCCCCGGCAGTTGGCACCCGCACAATACCCATATTATGCAAGTCTCTGGACAGGGTGGCCTGAGTCGTTTTAAATCCTCTCTGATGCAAACGATGGAGCAGAATCTCCTGATTCGCAATATCTTCTTCCTGTATAATCTGCTTAATCACAAACTGCCGTTCTTTTTTTCTCGCCATGGTAATTCTCCCCAGTTATAAATCCCCGTTTAATACAATTCGGAAGACGGAGCGATAAGACGGAGCGATAATTTTTTCCGTCTTCCATAAAAGTTTAATGACTATCTTTTAATGCTGCCTGTGCTGCCGCCAGCCGGGCTATGGGTACCCTGAAAGGTGAACAGCTGACATAATTCATACCAATCCTGTGGCAGAATTCCACAGAGGACGGTTCACCACCATGTTCACCGCAGATACCGATTTTCAGATCTTTGCGGGTTTTCCGCCCGTATTCAATCCCCCATTCCATCAGGCGACCCACACCTTCCTGGTCAACCGATTCGAACGGATCTTTGGGCAGGATTTCATTTTCCACATAATAAGGTAAAAATTTGCCGGCATCATCTCTGGACAGACCAAAGGTGGTCTGGGTAAGATCGTTGGTACCGAAACTGAAGAATTCCGCCACTTCGGCAATCTGATCTGCGGTAATAGCCGCCCGCGGCAATTCAATCATAGTACCAACCAGATAATCCACTTTCACATTGTATTTGTCGAATACCTGTTCAGCGACTTCCCGGACCAGTTTTTCCTGAAGTTTCAGTTCGTTGACGTGACCAACCAGCGGAATCATGATTTCCGGTTTCACATCCACCTTTTCTTTTTTCACTTCACAGGCCGCTTCCAGAATGGCACGAACCTGCATCTCGGTAATCTCGGGATAAACGATTCCCAGGCGGCAGCCACGATGTCCCAGCATGGGATTAAATTCATGCAGTGATGCCATTTTCACCTTAATTTTTTCCAGCGATACACCCAGGGCATCTGCCACTTCCTGCTGATCCTTTTCCTCATGAGGCAGGAATTCATGCAATGGTGGATCCAGTGTTCGGATGGTAACCGGATGCCCTTTCATCACCTTAAAAATATCGATGAAATCCTGTTTCTGCATGGGCAGAAGTTTTTCGAGTGCTTTGCGCCGGCCCTCTTCATCGGCTGAGAGGATCATCTCGCGAACGGCACGGATCCGTTCGCCCCCGAAAAACATATGCTCGGTACGGCACAGTCCGATTCCTTCGGCACCGAATGCCAGTGCGTTGGCTGACTGATCCGGCTGGTCGGCATTGGTTCTTACTCCCAGCTTCCGGAATTCATCCGCCCAGGTCATGATTTTTTCGTAAGTATGATAGGTTTTGGATTCTTCCGGCTTCATGGTTTTATCCACCAGCACCTGAAGCACTTCAGAGGGTTTGGTTTCAATTTTGCCGACAATCACCTCACCGGTGGTTCCATCCAGTGAAATCCAGTCGCCCTCCTTCACCACCCGGCCATCCACATCGAATTGCCGTTTTTTGTAATTGATATTCAGCTGTCCGGCACCGGCCACACATACCTTACCCATCTGGCGTGCCACCAGCGCTGCATGGGAAGTCATCCCACCGCGAGCGGTCAGAATACCTACCGATGCATCCATTCCCTTGATGTCTTCCGGACTGGTTTCAATCCGTGCCAGGATAACATTATCACCCCGCCTGTTCCACTCCACAGCGTCGGGAGCATTGAACACCACGCGACCGGTGGCAGCTCCCGGACCGGCATTCAGGCCCCTGGCTATCAGTTTTCCGTCCTGAATGGCTTCATCCTTCTGAGCCATGTCAAAAATGGGACGGAGCAACTGATTCAGCTGATTCGGTTCAACCCGCATCAGGGCTTCTTTCTTAGTGATAAGTTCCTCTTCCACCATGTCCACGGCGATTCGGAAGGCAGCGAATCCGGTACGCTTGCCGGCACGGGTTTGCAGGAACCACAGACGGCCATTCTGGATGGTAAACTCCATATCCTGCATTTCTTTGTAGTGCTGCTCAAGTTTATCAAAAATTTCGCCCAGCTGTTTGTAAACATCGGGCATGATATCCCGGAGCTTCTTCAGCTCCTGTGGAGTCCTGGTTCCGGCTACCACATCTTCACCCTGGGCGTTGACCAGAAATTCGCCATACATTTCCTTATCGCCGGTGGCGGGATTACGGGTAAAAGCCACTCCGGTAGCACAATCTTCTCCCATATTTCCATACACCATGCTCTGGACGTTAACGGCAGTGCCCCAGTGTCCCGGAATATTATTCAGTTTCCGGTAAACGATAGCCCTTTCGTTATTCCAGGAACGAAATACTGCCCCGATAGCACCCCACAGTTGTTCCATGGGATCTTCCGGAAATTTCTTTCCGGTCTTGTCCTGAATGGCCTTCTTAAATTCAGCAACCAGTTCCTTGAGATCCTTTTCAGAGAGTTCGGTATCATATTCAATGCCCAGCTTCTCTTTCTTGGCATCCAGGATTTCCTCAAAGGGATCTACATCGTCTTTTTCCACCGGCTTCAGTCCCATTACCACATCGCCGTACATGGCTACGAAACGCCGGTAACAGTCGTAAGCAAAGCGCGGATTATCGGTTTTGTCGATCAATCCCTGAACCGTTTCGTCATTCAGTCCCAGATTTAGTACGGTATCCATCATTCCCGGCATGGAAGTTCGGGCTCCGGAGCGAACCGATACCAGCAGCGGATTTTCCCGATCCCCAAATTTGGCATCCATCACCTTTTCCACTTTTTCCAGAGCTTCAGTCACCTGATCTTCCAGTTCCTTTGGATACTGATAATCATTTTCGTAGTAGTAGGTGCATACTTCTGTGGAAATGGTAAATCCAGCCGGCACGGGAACGCCGATATTGGTCATTTCTGCCAGATTGGCACCTTTACCACCCAGCAGATTTTTCAGATCCTTTGTACCTTCGGCTTTTCCGTCCCCGAAAAAATAGACATACTTGTCGGCCATACAACAACCTCCTTAAATCAGTTATTCATGTTTAAAATTGATGTTAGTTTATTCATAATTTTAAATATTTTCAAGTTAAGTAATTTAAGACATAAGACCTGATTTTCCAAAAAATAAATAAAAATATATGAGCGTTTTACAGGTAAAAATGAATTAATACACCTGTTTTTATCTCTTATTTTTATAAGGGGTTAAGACAATATTTTAGTAAATCTTTGTTCATTTATTATTTTTTATCTGGGTTTTTGTTTCCGGGGAAACTAAAGCAATCATCAAAATGCAATGGAAAATGTATAAGGAATTAAAAAAAGGCCCAGAGGCTCAAAGGAGTATTCTGAAATCAGGATTTAGGATTCACACGGAAAACGGAAAAGGGATAACGGACAATGAAGGCGGGCGCAGAGGCTCCACAAGCGTTAGTCTGATTCCTGTTTCCTGGATCCTGGTTTCTGGTCTTGGTTATTTAACGCAGAGGACGCGGAGGACACAGAGCTTCGCAGAGTTTTTTTACCTTTTTTCCGGTAATCTGTTCACTACTCGCTCAATTCCTTCTCGCAGCAATTCACCATGGCTGATTCGCTTATTTTCTCTGAAATTTCATTCTCGTGAATAATTTTATAGTATTCTTTTTTTCTCTGCGTTCTCTGCGAACTCTGCGTTTATATTAAATAAGGCTCAATGGCACAGGGGCTCCCGACTCCCTGTCAA
>JAFGSO010000510.1 GCA_016934605.1 Calditrichota bacterium
AAAAGAAGGTTGCCAGCGGATAAAAAATGACAGTGGTAAATCGTGTGAATATCGCGATGGGATCAAAATATCCCCAGATATTTATGGACATCAGAGCAAGAACAACCAGGCCTGTCAGAATGGCAAATTTTAGCCAGCGCCATCTGGCCAGCTTTTCTGTTCTGTTATTCCGGGGTGGTTTTATAAACTTATCTGAAATGTCCAGCGTGGTACCCAGGGGACATATCCATCCGCAAAAGAATCTTCCCAAAAAAATCGTAAAAAAAAGAATGACCAGGCCCGGAATAATGACTGATGAAAACGAAAAATTTTCAATCAGATAGAATAGCGGGAAAATCGGTGAAAAGCGAAGGAAAATATCGCTGCTTAAATCAACTTCATAGGGATACCGGGCACGGATAAAAAGCAGGATAAATACAAAAAGAAACAGAACCTGAACGATCCGCCGTATGCGGGCTGTGGTTATGATAATTGAATCCTTTTCACATTCAATGTTTCTAATTTATACTTATTCATACCGCGGTTTATTGCTTCCCTGATATACGGCACCTCTTCCAGTTTCCGGTCGAATAAATCCAGGGATAACACATCTGCACTCACCGTGCAGGGACTCATGATCAGTGTTTTTGTAAGTTTGACGTCATTCATATTTCCGCCGCTTGGACCATTGCGCAGCAGAATACGATAGGCATCTATAATGGTTAGCGAAGGAAGGATAGCCGCACTGATGTCATTTATTTTCTCGCTAAAGCGATTATGAATAGCACCGCGGTTTCCCCCCATGATTCCCATCAGGTTCTTCAGACCAAGAGTGACCCTGGACATGGAATGATGCTTGGCTACCGGGACATTGATGACCTTATCAGCTTCCAGATAATCTTTATATATAGGCCATTCTTTCAGGATTTCTCCTTCCGGAAGGCTGACTGACCGGAATTTGAAGTCGCGGATCTGCTCAACTTCAGCACCGAATTGTTCAGCACTGGCCTGAATTGCACTATTCTGATAACATCGTCTCGGATTGTTACATGTTCGGTCAAAGACTTTCACTTTTTTTGCTCCGGCATCGTAACAGCTTTTAACCAGTTCACCAATTAAAATCGGATTTGTGGTTGCAGCCTGCTCAGGAGTTCTGTCCCACCCTATGTTCGGTTTAATCACAACCACATCACCTCTGGATACGAAGGATTGAATTCCTCCGAAAGCTCCCAGAGCCGCCCTCAGCAATTCAGGTGGCTCGGCACCAGACACCCGCACAGCTTCCGGTGTCGAAGCAAATAGATGAAACGGATGTTCCAAAAAAGCAACTGCGCTGCCAATGGCTAGGGAATATTTAAGAAATTTTCTTCTATCCATACTATATTTCTATTTTTTTTTAAATATAAAGTTCTTCGATTTAATAAAAAATATTTTTCTAAAAATTATCAATCTTGTTTAATAATGTTTAAAAATGCTGATTTAAAAAAAGAATTTTTTTGTGAATGAAAAATTGATTGACTTTGTCATAATATTAATTAAATTTGAAGTGGAGGGAATATCTGAGAATGTCAGATTTTATAATCACCTCATCTTCATTTCCACTGATAAATAGAATTCTTATGCCTGGATTTTAGGTGAAGGATCTTTTTTGTGAGAGGAAAGTTGAACTCAATCGCTGTATTCAGGATTCTGTCTGATGAATCATTTTACATCGGAAAGCGCATCTGAATATAAGATTAATGGAATAATTTCAGGTAAAAAATCAGATGAATGATAAAACGAAGAGACTTATTATTGTTGAATCTCCGGCCAAAGCAAAGACGATCAATAAAATTGTTGGAAAAGATTACAAAGTGACTGCATCGGTTGGGCATATAATCGATCTTCCCCCCAAGAGGCTGGGAGTTGATATTGACAAAGGATTTCGTCCGGAATATGAAACAATTAAAGGCAAAGGGAAAATTATTTCCGAATTAAAAAAGGAAGCTTCAACGGCCAGTGAGGTTCTGATTGCCACAGATCCGGACCGTGAAGGTGAAGCGATAGCGTATCATATTGCCCGAACCATTAATTCTGCTAATGAAAAAATTTTACGTATCGAATTCAATGAAATAACCCAGAATGCCGTCCTGAGCGCACTGGAACGCCCCAGGCGGATTGATGATGCACGTGTGGATGCACAGCAGGCCAGAAGGGTGATGGACCGGATTGTCGGCTATCAGGTGAGTCCCATTCTGTGGGCAACAATTTTTCGCGGTCTGAGCGCCGGTCGCGTTCAATCGGTGGCTCTCAGGCTTATAGTGGAGCGTGAAGAAGAAATTGACAAGTTCAATCCGGTTGAATACTGGACAGTTGATGCAGTCCTGAAAACTGAAAATAAAGAAGAATTTAAGGCCCGTCTGATCCGTATTAATGATGTGCTTCTGGATCCGGGGAAATTCCGGATCGGTAGCCAGAAAGAGGCTGAAGAACATCGAAAATCACTGCAGAATGAGAAATATACGGTTTCCGAGATTGAAAAAAAGACAATTTCGCGGAATCCGGCACCTCCATTCATAACCAGTACCCTGCAGCAGGAAGCATCCAGACGATTTCGGATGACCACCTCGCGGGTGATGAGTATTGCGCAACAGCTTTATGAAGGGATTGACCTGGGACCGAAGGGAAATGTTGGTTTGATCACCTATATGAGAACTGATTCCACCCGTATCAGTGATGAAGCTGTCCAGAAGGCCAGGGATTATATTGCTGCTTCATATGGCCCAGATTTTCTGCCGGCAGGCTTGAGGAAGACAGGCAAACGTAAAGGTGCGCAGGATGCTCATGAAGCCATCAGGCCGACTTATATTTATCAGGATTATGAACCTAAAAAATTGAAAAAATTTCTGTCGGCAGACCAGTTAAAAATCTATGAACTGATATGGCGTCGTTTTGTGGCCAGTCAGATGAAACCTGCCGAAATTGAAAAAACGGTTGTGTTTATTAAAGCAGGAAAATACCTCTTCAGGGCTGAAGGTGAGGTAATTGTCTTCAGGGGCTACCTGCTTGCCTATGAAGAGGACAAACCGGACCCCGAGGATTTGAACGAGGAACAGATTTCCCCCGAAAATATTCCCAAAGGGCTCATCAGCGGACAGTTGCTTCTGCTAATGAAGCTTCTTGTGGAACAGAAATTTACTCAGCCGCCACCCCGGTATACCGAGAGTACCCTGGTAAAAACACTTGATAAGCTGGATATCGGAAGGCCCAGTACTTATGCCCAGATTATTTCAACCCTTTTTATGCGAAAATATGTTGAACGACTGGCCCGTGCGATAAAACCGACTGATCTGGGCAGAACGGTCATAAAGCTTCTGGTCAATCATTTTCCGGATATATTCAATGTGAAATTTACAGCCAGGATGGAAGATAATCTGGACAAGATTGAGAAACGAAAATCGACTTATGTGGATACTCTGCAGGAATTTTACGGTCCCTTTCATGAATCACTTCAACGGGTGAAGGACAGGAAAAAGGAAATCAAGGAGGGACTTCAGGAAGAAACCGGTATTACCTGCGATGTTTGCGGACGCCCCATGGTTATTAAGTGGGGACGAAATGGCAGGTTTTATGCCTGCAGTGGATTCCCGGCCTGCAAAAATACCAAACCCATTGAGGAGGTGGAAGCCAGGGAGGTTGAAGAAAAATGTGAAGTTTGTGGCTCTTCCATGCAGGTTAGACGAGGCCGGTATGGAGAATTTCTGGCATGCTCCAATTATCCAAACTGTAAGTTTACCAAGGCAATTGGTACAGGAGTGAAATGCCCTGAAGAAGGGTGCGGTGGTGAAATTGTGCAGCGACAATCCAAAAAAGGTAAAATTTTCTATTCATGCAGTAATTATCCAACCTGCAAATTTGCTTTGTGGGATAAACCGGTGGACGTTAAATGTCCCCAATGCGGATATCCCCTGATGGTTGAAAAGTCCAGTAACCGCGGTTCCTATATTCAATGCCCCTCCTGTAAATTTAAAAAGCAGGAATCCGAGAATTAATGTGGAATGAACTTAATAATTTTGTGTTATATATCAGGCAGGAAAGACGGTATTCTCCTCATACCGTACGGTCTTATCAGATTGATCTCAGCCAGTTTATTGAATTTCTGGAAGAGGAAATTTTCAGAGATAAAGTTGAGGCCCGGTCTGTCGATGATGATCATATCAGGGGCTTTATTGAGCAATTATTCATTTTAGGGCTGGATAAGAGGAGCATCGCTCGAAAATTGTCCGCAATCAAATCCTTTTTCAAGTATCTGCAACGAATGGATTTCATACAACAGAATCCTGTCCTTCATTTACGCACACCGAAGCTGGATAAAAAACTTCCCACGGTTCTGGAAGAACACCAGATTAGAAAACTCATGGATATTCCTGATTCAGAGACCTTTGAAGGTATTCGGGACAGAGCCATACTGGAACTGTTTTATGGGTGCGGTGTACGCCTGGCAGAATTAATTCAATTAAAATTGAAACAAATTCATTTGACAGACCATTATATAATTGTTGAGGGCAAACGAAACAAGGAAAGACTTTTGCCGGTTGGAGAGTTTGCTATTGACGCTTTAAATCTGTATTTTAATGTGAGAAGAGATATTCTAAAGCAAAGCGAAGACACTCCCTTCGTTTTTGTAAATAAAAAGGGGAAACCCCTTTATCCCCTGGCTGTACAAAAAATGGTTAAAAAATATTTGCAGCAAGTTTCGGAACAGGAACATTTAAGTCCGCACGTTTTGCGACATACTTATGCCACACATCTTCTGGATCGTGGAGCTGAATTGCTGGCTGTCAAAGAATTATTGGGACATTCCAGCCTGTCTACAACCCAGATTTATACTCATGTCAGCATGGACCGATTGAAGAGTGTGTACCGCAAGGCACACCCGCGATCGCGGAGAGATGTGTAGAGATAAATCATAACCTAAAAGGAGGATTTTATGAATTTCACGATCACTGCCCGGCATTTCAAGATGAAAGAGGATTTAAAGGACTATGTTGAGGCAAAGGTGAAAAAACTGGACCGTTTTTATGACAATATCCTCGACATGGACGTGATCCTGGGTTGGGAAAAATTAAACCGTTACACCGAAATCAGGATCAATGTCAACAACAAGCAGATTGTCATTAAAGAAATGTCGGATGAAATTCGTAAATCTTTTGATACCGCGCTGGAGAGGGCAGAACGTCAGCTAAAAAGGTATAAGGACAAACGGAGGAAACCGACCAAGGTAAAAGCTGTTTCCGTTTAATTAGAAGTATTTCTTAAGATAAATATCAGGCCCCTGCATTTGCGGGGGCTTTTTTTTTAAGCTCTTGGTCCTGAAGGCTATTTGAAAATCTTAAATAAGAAATTATCATTGCATCCGGTAGGAAAACTTGTAAATTTTATCTGATAAAATAGAGGATAAATATGCTTCGACGCACCTTAACAGTAGGAACACTTTATTCGGATAATCAGAAAAAGTTGAAGCTTCAGCTGCTTGGCAGTCAAGCCGGTTTTGGTAGAACGATAACCGCTCCCCAACTTCACCGGCCGGGATTGGCACTTTCGGGTTTTCTGGATCTGTTTACTCATGACCGGATTCAGATTCTGGGGAATACCGAAATTCAATATCTCGGCAGTCTGTCGGCAGGTGAGAGGCAGGAAAGTCTGAGAAAAGTCCTCAACTATGAACTTCCCTGTATTATTATTACCGATAATAACAGGGCTCCGAAAGAACTTGTTCCTCTGGCTGATAAAAGAAAAATTTGTGTATTCCGTTCCAAATATCCCACAATGGAATTTTTCCATTATCTGCAGGATTATCTCAATAATGAGTTTGCACCGCGGACCACCGTCCATGGTACTCTGGTGGATGTCTATGGAATCGGGGTTCTCTTTACCGGAAGAAGCGGCATCGGGAAGAGCGAAATTGCCCTTGATCTCATTGAACGTGGTCACAGGCTGGTGGCTGATGATGTTGTCATCATCACCAAGAAGGCAGAAGAGATTCTGATGGGAGAAGGACGTGAACTTGCTGAACATCATCTGGAGATAAGGGGACTTGGTCTGATCGATACCCGTAGCACTTTTGGTATTCGTGCCGTGCGTGTCCATAAAAGGATAGAAGTTGAAGTTCAGCTGGTCGATTTTGATCCTAAATCGGATTACGATCGAACAGGACTGGATGAGCATCATACGACCATCCTGGATGTAAAAATACCCCTGGTAGTTTTGCCGATTAATCCAGGGAAAAATATAACAGTGATTGCGGAAACCATCGCTTTGAACCAGCTTTTGAAAATTTACGGCCATCACACTCCTGAAGAATTCAATAAAAAACTGATAAAAAAAATGAAACAGCAGGAACAAAAACATCTTCATGATCTGAAGATGAGAGATTTTCTGGATAAGGACTTTGAGTAACATGACCGGTATTATAATCTGTCATCATTCTCTGGCCAGAGAACTTCAGGACACCGCCTATGGCATTCTGGGCCAGAAGGAAGATCTTTTTGCATTCAGTAATACAAAAATTACAACAGAAGATCTTATTCATCAAATCCGGGATTTGATTGAAAAGCAGGGGAATCCTGAACATATTGTTTTTATGGTTGATATACGGGGGGGAAACTGCTGGGCGGTGGCTCGGTTACTCTCACGGTCGCAACCGGGCTATTATGTACTTTCGGGCGTGAATCTGCCAATGATTTTTTCGTTTCTTACCAAAAGAGGGGAAAC
>JAFGSO010000511.1 GCA_016934605.1 Calditrichota bacterium
GGGATCCTGGATCAGGCCAAACAATGCGGGGCCAAACAACTGTCTATCATTAAAAAGAAAAAGTAATTTCGGAGATTTTATGCCAGCGCCAATCAGTAAAATTGAAATAACTCCTCTGGTGGGAGTCGCCCTTATCCTGGTGATCGTTTTTATGGTGACGTCCCCCTTGATGATGGTTCCCACCAATCTTGAGATAGATCTTCCCAAAGCAAAGACGGTTGAAGCAAAGTCTGAGACCAACATTACCATATCGGTATCGGCGGATCTGATACTGGCGCTGAATGAAAATCAGGTTCAGATAAACCAGTTACAGCACGAACTGGAAAAAATGCTGAAAGAAAACAAGGATCGTCTGGTTGTGATCCGTGCTGATAAAAATCTGACACATGAGAATGTTTTAGAACTGTTATCAATTGCCAAGCGGGCTGGCGCCAGTCGCATGGCCGTGGCCACCCTGCAGAGAAATCGGGGAACGCTTTAACAGAAAAGGATCTTATGTTTAAAAGGAAAATAAAATTTGATCTTTTTACCCTGGCAAATAAATGGTCCACGGAAACCAATTTTTTGAAGCGCTTCATTGCCAATGGGTGGAACAATCTGGTCATGGAAACCAAATACCGGCTTTCCGGCAGTGTTTCCCTCTCAATTGTCCTTCATATCATATTTCTTTTAGGTTATTTCGCCCTGGGTACTCTGGATCAGCCATTAGAACCTCCCATACGGGAAATCAGTTTTGTTGATATGACAGAAATTGAAAAACCGCCGGAAGAGGTTATCAAGAAAAAGGTGTCACCTCCGGTTTTCCAGCCGACAATTGCCGAAAATATAACGCCGGAAAAAGCGGAATCGACTCCGAACGTCACTCCTAAAAATGCAAACGCTCCGATTGTGCTGGGCAGCGACCGCCTCTTCCTCGATCAGTCCCGGAAACAGGCACCTATTAATGTGGATCGGTATGAGCCGGTTGCTGCTAATGTCAATCAGGTGAAGGATGTTTTAAAGGTTTCACCCGCCATCGGAATAAAGAATGATGACAAAGTTGCCAAACCCGCTCAGGTGGAATTGACCGCAAACCGGGATCTGCTGCTGGCATCAACTTCCCAATCACAGGGCGGCGCCATTGCATTTAACCGGCAGGGAAATCCCAACATCGATTTGAATGCCTCAAAGACCAGTTCAGCACCGGTAGTTTCCTCGCCGGCGGTTTTCAGCAGTCCCACGCCTTCTCCCAAAAAAGAAGAACCCCTTATTAAACCAAAGGAGACACAGACAATTATTACCGGAGCACTGGCCAATCGAAAGATTATTAAAAAAGTAATACCGCCTTTCCCGCAGTGGGCAAAGCGACAGGGAGTTGGGGCTACTATTTCCTTGCGTTTTACCGTGATGGAAAACGGAACTGTGAAAGAAACCGTCATAACCGAGCGAACCAGCGGTTCATCCCAATGGGATCAGATGGTGATTGCTGCTTTGAAAGACTGGCGATTTGAACCATTATCCACCAGCGGTGTTCGCAAGGACCAGACCGGAGTCATCACTTTTCAGTTCGTGATCTAATATTGAGAGGAAAATAAAAATTCTATAAATGTGTTAACAGAATTTTGAGGACACCATGAAATATCATAAACTTATCTTACTTTCTCTCCTGCTTCTGACCTGCGGAATGGCTCAGGATAAACCCGAACAATCAGAAAAAGCGCTGGATGATGTCATTGTAAAAGAAACTTTTGAAGCCGGCACCGAGGAGGAAAAACTTCCGATATCTCTGAAAGCGGATTTTTCTAACCTGGTTGAGATACCGGAAAGAATACACTGGTCATCGGTGGAATGGAAATATAATGACGGACAGCCAACCACCAGTTTGTTCCAGTGCAATTTATCGGACCCTGAATTGACCCGTATTGCTCCTGCACCGGCAAAAGTATTTCACCTCAGTTTCAAAGATCTGGCCAGCTGGAAAATTGATATTTTCACCAGCGACGGCCGGAATTTCAGATCATTGAGCGGTGAGGGAGACCCGCCGCCGGCCATCTCCTGGGACGGCCTCGATAATGAGGGCAATCCCCTGATTCCCGGAGCACACTATTCCTATTCTTTTACCGCCACAGATAAAGCCGGAAACCGCCGCACCTTTCCGGGCGAAGCATTCACCGTACCTGCTCTTTATCTGGTTTCCGATGAAGAGATCTGGATCGGCCTGGCCAATTCCACCCTATTCTCGCCGGAAGGATACGGATTGACCCGGGATGCCGCGGAATTATCGGAAGAACTGGTCAGTTTTATCTACTATTATGCAACTGATGAAAATATACGGATTCGAAGTCAGCATCCAGATACGGGTAAATTCCTGGAGATGCTGGCAGGAAAACTGGGCCGCAGTACCGATGTCTTTACCCAGGATTCTGCTCCCACTGTTGGTAATCAATGTTTCATGATGTGGATTGATTAAAATTATTTGTAAACCTCACCATTTTTATAGGGATTTGTGTCAGTCTTTTATTCACGGCTAACATAGTATCGGTTATGCCTGATAAACGCCCTCCCCTGTCGTAATCACAAAAACGTTTGCATCAATCTGATTCCTTGCTCTATATTTATTTGCGGCAACCATATTTACAAGGTTCAGGTAAAATTCAGACAATTTGCCGTGTGTAAATTTTTCCGCAGTCTTCTTTCTGTATAATGCTCTATCTAATTTTAGGCGAAAATTCAATTCAATGGCTGCTCACAGTTTCATCCAAAAAATACTGCAAGTAAAAAAGTCTTTAAAAAATTCCACACAAAGAAAAGTTTTTCAGAACATCTCTCTGAGCTTTCTGCTGTTAACATTTTTTTTACTTTCCCCAATCCATTCCCAGGATACCATCCTTTTTCCCGGAGCGATTGGACAGGAACTCCTGGACAGTCTTGTTCTTCATTACAGAACAACCCGGGTATTATCCTATGCCAATGCCAGGGATACCCTTTTTTCGAAAATTGACTCACAATACGACAGTCTCAGATGCGTTTATACCGGATATACTATTTATCTCGATCCGAACCAGGATCCCACTGTGGCAGCTTATGCCCTGGGTATCAACACCGAACATACCTGGCCGCGCAGTAAGGGAGCAACGGGACAGGCGGAATCGGACATGCATCATCTCTATGCCACCCGGGAAGTTGTGAACAGCGCCCGGGCCAATAATCCCTTTGCGGAGATACCGGATGATGATACCGACCTCTGGTTTCGTCTGAATACAGTTTTAAATAATACACCAGCATTTCATATTGAAGAATATAGCGAAGTGGATGTCGAAGACTCTCTCTTCGAACCCAGAGAAGATCACAAGGGAAATGTGGCCCGGTCGATGTTTTATTTTTATACCATGTATGAGAGCGAGGCCAATGCCAGGGATCCGGATTTTTTTGATATCCAAAAAGAGGGCCTCTTTCAGTGGCACCAATATGATCCGGTCGATTTCCCGGAGAAAAACCGTACGATGTTAATTGCCGGCTACCAGGGAGATTGTCCCAATCCCTTTGTCCTGGACAGTACGCTGGTACGGCGGACTTATTTTCCCGGTACGGTTGATATCGGACGGTCAGATGTGCAACCAATTTCCACATTTACGCTTAGTCCGAATTTCCCAAATCCGTTTAATCCGGTGACAACAATTTCCGTAACTACAGGAGAGCAAGATGTGGTGACTTTTTCGGTTTACGACCTCCGCGGAAGTTGTCTGGCATCCGATACACGCAGTCTATTGCCGGGCACTCATGATTTCAGGTTTGACGGAACTGGTTTGGCATCAGGTATTTATTTCCTTCGGGTATCAGGTCAATCCGGTGAGCAGATCACCAGAAAGATAGTTTTGCAGAAATAGATTTAGAATATTTGAAAGGAAAAGGGGATTAAATTGTTCTGCACAACCTCCCGCTACAATTCCCCCTCCTTACTAAGGGGATGGTTGAAAATGGCAATATGTTATCTCAGTAATAACTGATAACACAGGAGTTTTATCACATCAATTTTTCTGAAATAAACCGATTGAACAGAGGCTAAAGGAAAATATAGTGGCGTAAGTGCTGGATTTATACAAAAGACGAAAAAAATATCTCCGGGTTGCCAGGTGATTTCTCGGTGGATTCACAGTGATGCTTTATGACAGGATAACAGGAGAAGGGCGGGACCAGATCTTGGTAAATAAGATACAGAAATATTGATATGTTAAAATTAATTTTGATACAATTCTATCCCGGTAAAGAAAATATTAGAGGAATTTATATTTTCCCTAAAATCTCCATCGTGCCCCTTAACATGGACACCGGAAAGTCCTTCAATGGAAATGGAGACAAAGCCACCTAGTGGCGAAATATGTGTAGATATCTGCTAAAACACCACAAAAATAAAACCGCGTAGCAGTGACATGTTTATTTTCAGATTCATGATATTTCACATTTTGCTTACGTTATTATAAATTTGAATAACTTTAATCGTTTTTTGACAAGATGACAGGATAACCATATGAAAGATATCTCTCAGGATAAAGGTCGCAGGACTTACCGTGAGGACCTTGAAGCAGTTACTTCCAACCGACGTGGTATTGCCGGTTTTCTGGAGAGAATGTTGCGGCGTTTCCGGGTGGGGGCATACCTGGTGGCACTCTTTCCCCTCTATCTGGTGGGAATTCTGGCTATGGGAATTTCCGCCTTTCCGGGAGTATACCTGTTTCAACTGATTACCGGCTATGCCGAAAATTTCCCGCAGGTCCTTTACTATCTGGCAGTTTCCTGCAGCCTTATCCTGGGTTATTTCGCATACGGTTTAACTCTGATTTTCGTTATTCCTCTGTTCAATTTCCTGATGCCTTTCAGGTTAAAGCCTTTTCGTGGCAACTATTATTCCCTGCCGGCCATTCCCTGGTATATTCACAATGCCTTCACCTATATCGTGAGATATACCTTTCTGGAATTTATTACCCCCACTCCCATGAATGTTTTCTTCTACCGCATGATGGGAATGAAGATCGGAAAGGATGTTCATCTGAATACCACCAACATCTCCGATCCCTGTCTGATAGAAATTGAGGACAAAGTGACCATCGGTGGATCGGTGCATATAATCGCCCATTATGCCACCAAGGGTTATCTGATTGTGGATCATGTAAAAATCGGTAAAAAGGCCACTGTCGGACTGAAGGCCACCATCATGGGAGATGTGGAAATCGGTGAAGGGGCTGTCATTGGTCCCCACGAAGTCATTCTACCCAAATCCCGCATACCGGCCGGGAGGAGGCCGTTTGAGAATCATCGCCGGGAGCTGCCGTCGCAGGATATGCCATAGTGGGGGAAATTTGCTTTTTGGAAGCTCAAGAAAAGTAAAATTCCAAATAATATTCAAATACAAATTTCCGAAACTGAATTGAATGAATTGTTGATTCTTTTATTAAGTCTTAACTTAACTATTAATCGTTTTTGAATTTGGCCTGAATAATTCATGACCCCTATGATAGCAGGGCGCAGTGGCAGATGAATGGCCACAGAGAGCGCGGAGGGCATAGAGAGAAAGACCATTGTATTGATTTTTTGCAATAACGTTTTTGAATTCATCACCTCATCATTTGTTTTACCGCCCATCATCTTCAA
>JAFGSO010000512.1 GCA_016934605.1 Calditrichota bacterium
GCCAGTGGGCGGGCAGGCTGCCTTTCGGCGTGATCCAATAAAATCTCAAATCCTAAATGATAAATTTAAAATCCAGCATCCAGTAACGCCCTGTAAGGGCGAAATAAAAAAGCAGACGCCCCGACTCCCTGTCAACCTCCGGTTGACCTGCCGGGACTAAACCGTCCATGGTTTAGCCAGTATCTATATCCAAATCAGTCTCGCATGATAAAATCGTTAAATCATTAGCCTATCTTACATTGTGCCCTGCTATCATGGAATTCATAAATGATTCAGGTTAGATGATAAATCCTGATATATTATGAACATGCCCGACTTTGTGTCCTTTTATCATGGGATTTGTGAATTAATCAGGCTAAATAAGGGAGGCGGATAAAAATAAAGTATCAATAGTGGGATGACAGAAATGTGGATAAACCAGCTTAAACCAGCCGGAATGAATTACCTGTTTATTTTTCACATAGAAGAGATTTCAGGATTTCCCGCAGAAAACAGTTAATACTCTACTGTTTAGAAAATTATTCCTCTTTTACATCAATAGATTTAATAAATTTTTCGAGCTGTCTCGCAGTCTCTTCCACTTCCTCTTCAAATCCGCCACCACCATGTTTCAGCTGAAAAATCATTCGGTTATTTTTCTCATCGATATTACAACCCCAGTTAATAAGATAAGAAATGACGCCGGATTCCTGGACAATCCGTAAAGCATTTTTCGGATCAATATGTTTCAATGTTATCACTTTAATCATAACAGCTCCTTTATCACCGATTCCTTATATATAAATCTGATTTTCTTTTTTCCAGTCCTGAGAATCTAAGAGATGATTGAAATCCTCCATAAGCGAAGTCATAAATTATTATGTTAATTATCAGAATATGTCATTATTAAGTAACCCATTCCAACATTTTTTACTGGTCTAAATATAATTTGCATTTAAAATAATTCGGATAATATTCTAATCCCAAAAAAAAATTTTCAATCCAGAGACATAATTCTATCCAGATCTTCTTCGTTCACCTTTAAAATTTCCGGTTTAATAAGACGCGGTGTCAAGGTTTTCCAGTTTTTGTCTTTATTAAAAACCTGCCGGAAGATCGGTAATGCTTCCTCCACTCTGCCGATATTCGCCAGTGCAACAGCATGCCAGAATTTCATCTCGAGATTTTCGGGTTGCATTTTTTCGGCTGCGCTGTACTCCTGCAGCGCTTTTTCCTCATCCCCCGATTCCACTGCCAGGTCGCCGGCATTCATGTGTTCATAAGCACGATGTATCAACAGAAGTCGCTTCAGCTCCTTTACCGGCTCCGGGTGATCTTCCACGCGCAGATCAATCAACCGGTCTTTCCATCTTATTCCGGTGGGCTTTGCCCTCACCACTAACAGAGCTGCAGACTGCTTGCCGCGGATATCGCCTCCGGCTTTTTCTGCAGCTTCGAGAGCTTCAACCATCCGTTCGGCCAGTGAAGCACTACTGTTTCGAAAAACATCTGCCATTGCCGGCCAGACCCTGTTGTTCAACATCAGGTTCGCCTGTACGGAAAAAAATTTACCAGTGATATGCCCGGCTGCCGGAATACATTTTGGTCCGGTGTAGGCAGCGCTGTTCCCCTGTGCATCAATAAAAGCAACCTGTCTGAATTCACGTCCCTCGTCCTCACGGGTAAGAATTTCTAATGCTTCCTGCGGAGTTTTACCTGCTTTCATCAGCTCCAGACCCCGCAGTCCATATGCGGGATTTGTAAAACTCTGTGTGGCAACGGCCCCAACACCTGCTTCCGCCCAGGGAACTGTACTGCCCACCGAAAACCAGTGCGACTGAACCGCCACACCGACTTCTCCCGTTGCCGAATCCACCGCTACAATGGAATACGTATGGGCCAGTGGGAAAATTTCCCGCTCCTGAGAATGAGCCGATAGAAAAAAAAACGGCAAAATCATCATCGAAAACAGCAAACAAAAAAAATGCATAATTTCCCTCTGATAACTTCTATCTTTTGAAATATAATTTGCAGATAAATAGATTCAAAAGAACTTTGTTCAATTACAAAAAAGGTTATCCGGCCGCTCGATCCTATTAATTGCTGAAGAATATTTCCAGTATGCATATAATAAACCCGAGGAATGAAGCAGAATTTACTATTGGTATCCAAATAGCATACTGTAGATGATTAACAAAATCAGCGAGATACCAATCAGAAGAAACGAATAACCGAAAATCCGTACCACAAGTTGCTGTCTGGGCGATATTTCTTTTAGCACCACCCGTTTTTTCAACTCCCCGGTTTCTTTAAGCCGCTTATACTCTTCAGGACGGTCCTCTTTATATTCATCTACCGGAACCAGGCCGGTAAAGATAACCTGGTCCATTGGAAAGGATTCAGGCCGAAGATGGGTATTGAAAAAATGAATGGTGAAGATGAATCCGACTGCAAGCAGGGCCTCATCGCTGTGGATGATAGTGGCCACATTGATAAACCATCCAGGGAAAAATTTGGTGAAAAATTCGGGAAACCACAGCATTAACCCGGAGAAACCAATAATAAAAACACCCCAGAAAACCGCAAAATAATCAAATTTTTCCCAGTAAGTCCACCGGCCATAGTCCGGTCTTGGTCCCTTTCCCAGAAACCATTTTATTGATCCGATGAAATCTCTGATATCCTTTTTGTTAAACCACATAGAGTTTTTACCGAAAATCATTTCTTTCCATGATTTTCTGGTAATCCTCTTAATCCGGAAAAGTTGAATTAAATGTGCCAATAAATATCCGAAGGTGATGACCGCGGCAAACCGATGGAGGTTGCCGGCGGCTTCAACCCCACCGAACAGATCGGAAAGATATTTTGCCCATGGCATAGAAGCAAATTTGAGCATCATACCGGTCAGTGCCAGTATAACAAAACTGAGGATCACAAAAAGATGCATGATCCGCTGGGTTGCCGAGAACCGCTGGATATAATATCTTTTATGGACGGTTTTTTGTTTTCTTTTCTCCTGCAGATGCCTGAAAGATCTGGGCATCCAAAGTAAAGTGTGTATTCCAAAAAAGCTGAATACGCCTACCAGCAGCGAAGTCATTGCCCAGAAGGTGAAATGGAGCACCGGATATTTTGCCTTATCATGATGAGTGGCATGGGTCAGATATCCGGTAAACCGGCGGTTGGCATCGGGATGACATTTCCGGCAGGTTTCCACCAC
>JAFGSO010000513.1 GCA_016934605.1 Calditrichota bacterium
AATGCAGGGAAATTTATGATCAGAGTATCCAGAACCATCGGAAGCGCATTCTTTATTAAACACTATATCATAATCATCACCAGAGGCACTAATTTTTGAGTAGTAGATTTTGCCCTCCTCCTCCCAGGCAGTGTGCAGAAAATGCTGTTCATCTGAAATCATCGAAGGATTTAACGATGCATCGTTCGTTTCTGGAATAGTCCATGCCTCTCCAAAAGAGACTTCTGACCGCTCATAAGAGATCAATTTCAGATCATATGTCCAAAAGCCCCAGTTTTGGTCTCTCCACAGGATGTAATAATATCCTCCTGTATAATCCACAGTCGGTGTCACATCATAAATTTCATACGGGAATAATTCCAGTTCATTGGTCTGCGTCCATGTTCCATCTGATCGGCGAATTGTTACTTCAATTAAATTTCCATACTGCCATACCACACAAATCTCGCCTTCTGGACCGAGACAAATGGAAGGGGACATATGTTCCGGATAACCTCCACTGAGCTTTATTTCCGGTGTCCACACCGCACCACCATCGCCTGAATAAGTGTAATAAATATGGTTATTATCCTCATAAACCATGTGCAATTTGACACCATCATAGACTATCTTTCGCTGGGAGTTGGTTGCCATAGCTACTGCGACATCGGTTGCCAAATGTCCTTTATATTTGGCCATGGCAATAGCATCTTGAGACTGGAAAACCACGGCAGTTTGAGTTTGATTGGCGTTTTGGAATTGAACATTCGTACCACCCCAGCCCTGAAAATACCAGGTGATGTTTTGCCCGTGGAATGGGATTACTGGTTCCTGCTCGGCGCGAACGGAGTAGTGGGGATTATCCCAATAGGGTGGATTACCTTGATTCAAAAACACGCCTTTATGATCAGAATCCAAGCTAATTTCAAATGGTGAATCATAAGCTAAGAAGGGAGCATTCATCCCTCGATTGCGAAGACCATATGCTGTATGATTAAAATCAATAAGCCACGGATTCTTAAAATTGATTTGTTCCTGATCATTGTTACCTGCAGAAATTAAATTTGCTCTGAGCACAGCTTCAAATGGTTCATTAAAATATGCGGTTATAAATAAATTATCTGGAATCACATCAAATTCGTTTTTAATCAATATTAATCCATCATCTAATTCATTCCAGTAATGATATTTTATCTCCTGGTTGTCTTTTGGTACGAATTCAGGATATGCACCCAAGATGAGATCATGAGCAAAAAATACATCGTTGAATATATGGGGTACCGGATAATACTCCCAGTTACTATCATTTTCGTATCGTCCAATATTTTCATTTATTGACTCATCGTCATAACCATCAACTTGATCTACCTCAACCAATGTAGATATTTCCAGCATATTAATTAATTTTTTTAAATCCGGTCGGTAACCAAAATTTGGATATAACCATCCTCCAGGTCCCAAATTTCTTAACATCTGTTTGATATCACGAGAAGTGAGAGACGACTGAGTATAATGTCTATTTATCCCTTGTAAAATTGCAGCGACTCCCGCTACCATCGGAGTAGCTCCAGAAGTTCCGCCAAATGTACCCGTATAATACTCATTAACACCATCACCTGGATATTTATTACCATATCCAGTAGTAACAATGTTTCGCCCCCATCCATTTGCATCGATTCTCTCACCATAATTAGACTCGCCAGCTACCAATGAGCCATCCTCAGTTTTTGCAGCAACCATTATCGCACCTTTATAATCAACAGGCATTAGATTTTAAAGAGGATCTAAGAATGTATCTCCATTACCTGCAACTTCTATTACAACAAATCCCTCATCCACCGCTGTTTTAATTGCATCACGATTATAAACATTTGAAGGATAATCACATGGTAAAAATTCAGCTGGCATTTCATTATATGGAGTGTTATTATGATTTCCCGAAACTTGAATTTCAATTACTATTATATCCCCAGGTCCTCCACCATTTGATAGTAACCAGGTTTTTGCAGCATATATCTCAGAGGTAAGATCATCATCTTGTCCCGCTGCAATGATATGTACTTGTGCATTAGAAGCAAGCCCTGTTATGCCAAAACCATTATCTTGAGCAACCATAATGCCAGCCGTTGATGTGGCGTGGTGCCCAAACTGCGAATAGGCACCACTTACCTTCCCAGAAAGATCTCTATGATCATGATTACCTCCGGAACCCTCAATAAGAACAATTTTCACACCATCACCTCTTCCCCCCTGAAATTGCCAAGCATACTGAGCATTCATTCCGTAGGGCGGGGGTCCCAAGTAAGTTTGCTCAGATGTAAAATCAGGGATCTCAGAGCCTAAAATTAGGGAAGGAACAATCAAATTTAGCGATATGAGAATATAACAAATTCTATTAAATTTCATGATATAACTCCTTCATCGTATTTTTTTAATTAGTTTAACCTTGTGACCACCATAACAGCATCTGCTCCTTTCCTGCCCACTATAGCCACCAGATCATTCGTTACTGCCAGCCCTTCCCATTTGCCGTTCTGCAGCCACAATTGGGGATATTCCCGCCAGCTCACGCCGTTGAAATGCAGAGCAATCCCGAAGTCACCTACCACCCAGATATCATTGTCATCATTGCCCCGGATCCGATTGGTGAAAATAGTTGGTAAATCAGGTAGGCGATTCCAGGTACCATTGGTACGGCAATAAACGCCACTCCCGCACAGGTAGACTTTTCGTAACGATTTGAACCATACACTGTGAATCAAATTATACACGGACAGAAATTCTCTGGAAACACCTGCCGGAGAAATATTTAACAGCAGGGGAACGTTCCAGGTATACTTGGTAGATGCTGGAGCAAGAATGATCTGTTTACCGGTTTGCGGATCAGTCATCCCCCAGATATCCTGAATGGGCAGATCTGTTCCACTCTCCAGCTTCTGCCAATTGCTGCCGTGATCAGGTGAATAGGCAATATTGCCTTTATTTCCAACAACATATAGTTCCCCATCCGGGGTGCCCCAAATTTTGTTAATGCCTATGCCAGAAAAAATAGAAACAGCAATATCTGCATTTTCAAAATATTTACCATTCCAATGCACAGAATTACTGAACCATATATCATTTTCATTTTGTGCGTAAACCCAACTTAAAGGTGATACAATAGGACTTCCGTTATAAATATAAGGTATTCGTAAAGACTCCAACTCCACACCCCCACCGGTCTCCAGGGTAATATGCACTGCATTATAAGGCAACCAGGGCTTGGCACTGTCGGCATAAATCTCACCCACGGCCCAGGCTTCAAACTTGGAGACGATGGCAATATCGTATAACGCACCGCTTCCAAAGGGGCTGGGAAACTCAATAATTTCCCACTGAAAATCATGACTGGTGGTGTCCATTGTGGTAGCGGTCAGTTCTTCAATCACCATGATATGGCCTCTTCTGCTAATCACAGTTTGATAATTGTATTCATGAGCCGGAAGAAGCCCTTCATCATATACCAGCGTATCCGATTTCACCGGGAACATCCGGAAAACAGCGGAATCATTTCGCAGCAGGATCAATGAATCCTCTGGTGTGGTTTTCCCGGTCTCGATCTGCAGCCAGGCTTCGGTGACGGCGACATCCTGCAGGGTCACATTCAGGACGGGTCTCTTATCTTCAACGGGAGTGGTTTGCTTTTCACAGGTAATTAAGAAATAAGAAAAAAGAAAAAAGAAAAAATCCGCCGAAGGTCGGATCCGCCAGCTGGCGGAGAAAAAAGGTAAATGCCTTAGTTTTTTTGTTGAAGCAGAAAACATAATGGCTCCCAATTATATTGTTCAGTGATAATATAAGAAAATTCTCCGGCGGAGAATGGCAATGGAGAGAAAAATGACACGATAAACGGAACATTTGACACAATTCCTTTTGGTTATGTTGACGGAATCTGTCCTTTTAACCGTTCGCGAATACAGCCTGCATGAGTTACTTTGAATCTATCCAATTCAAACATATTTGTCAAGAGAATGATTCCGGAAAAAATGATCTAACAAAATGGCGTTTCACAAATCCGTCTAAAGAAAAATCCGGCCGGTACCGATGATATCAGTGCAATAAGGAGAATTCTGAAATGGCGCTACTGCAGAAACGGGTTTTGATAGTCGATGACGAGGAAGATCTGACCTGGACATTAAGTAAAAAACTGTCTAAAGACAGCGACAAATTCCAGCTTCTCACGGTGAATTCAGGAGTTGAAGCCATTGAGGCCATGAATCAGCTGCCGGTGGACCTGGTGATTACCGACGTCCGCATGCCGGAAGTGTCCGGACTGGAACTGCTGGTACAGATCAAGGACCGCTATCCCCAGACCAAAGTGATTATCATGACTGCCTATGGCTCGGATGATGTGAAAAACGAAGCGAATCAGCGGGGCTGTTTCCGCTATGTTGAAAAACCGTTCGAAATAAATGAACTGAGAAAACTGATACTGGAAGCCCTGAGTGAGGATAAAGGTTTCAAAGGAAGTGTGGCGGATTTTCATTTAAGCGATATCATTCAGTTGAACTGCCTGGGGCGGCTCACCTCAGCTCTGGAAGTGAAACATGAACATGAAACCGGCCAGATATACTTTGATAACGGCAATATAGTCCACTGTGAAACCGACCGCCTGAGCGGTGAGAATGCCTTCTACCATATCATGTCCTGGCAGGGGGGAGAATTTACGGTAAAACGCAATGTGAAATCCCCCCATGAAACCATCGATAAGGGATGGCAGAGTCTGCTGCTGGAAGCCATGCAGCAGGTGGATGAGCATTCGGACAAAGTGCTGGAACAGAAAGAGAAGGAGAAGAGAAGACGGATACGCTCCATCCACCTGCAACTGGAACCCGTTCTGAAAACAGAAGGAACCGATTTTATTCTGCTTCATAATTCAGCCGGTTTTCCGGTAACTTTTATGCCGTCGGACGAAAATGGCAAACTGGAGGCGACAGAACTGGGTAATCATCTGTCAACTTTTCTGGGAGAAGTGGGAAAACTGCAAAAAAATCTGCAGACCACTCCGGCACAGTTTCTGGAATGTCAGTTTGGGAATATGATTCTGGTTTCCAGCAAGGTACCCGATAAGGATGTCTGGCTGACAATTCTGGGTAAAACTTCGGTAAATATCGGACTGCTACGCCTTGAAATTCGGAAATCGATCAAAAAGATCGTTCCGTTCCTGTGATTTCAGCAGTCCGGTCTTTTAACCCGGAAAATTCATATCGCATAACCATCAAGATCACGCCGGTGGGCGGATTAGTCAGCCAAAAGGTCACGCCGGATGGTGGATCTGCCTATCGGCTGACTGATCCGACATTCGGCGTGACCTACCGGCTGACACGAAGGCACGAAGATCTAATTATAAATGAATTAAAAAGCAGTTGTTGTTCTAACCTGGTCAATTCACAAACTTAAAATCATTAGACAATATAATGGTCTCTATCTCTGTGACCTCTGAGCACTCTGTGGTTAATTCAGGTGCCATTGAGCACACAGAGTACACTGAGAAAGACTCGTTACTAAGACAAAAGACAAAAGAAAAATGAAGCAGGGATACAAAATCTTGTGTTTGACAGACAATTGGTGATAAAACAAATTCTGAGTTGATTCATTCAGAACCGGTAATGCGGAATAATCAATACCATGGTCTTTATCTCTGTGCCCTTTGAGACCTCTGTGGCAATTCATGGGCCACTGAGCACACAGAGGACACAAAGAAAAATTCGTTACTAAGACAAAAGACAAAAGAAAAATCAAGCAGGGATACAAAATCTTGTGTTTGACAGACAATTGGTGATATAACAAATTATGAGTTGATTTATTCAGAATCGGTAACGCGGAATAAACAATACCATGGTCTCTATCTCTGTGCGCTCTGAGCCCTCTGTGGCTATTTCAGGTGCCACTGAGCACACAGAGGACACGGAGAAAGACTTATTCTAAAGAAAAAAGACAAAAGCTTGTCCGGCCGAAGGATGGGACAAAAGAAAAATGACGCCGGTATACAAAATCTTGAGTTTTACAGATAATCGGTGATAAAACAAATCCTGAGTTGATTCATTCAGAATCGGTAACGCGAAATAATCAATACCATGGTCTTTGTCTCTGTGCGCTCTGAATTCTCTGTGGCTTATCATGGGCCACTGAGCACACAGAGGACACAAAGAAAAATTCGTTACTAAGACAAAAGAAAAAAGCCTGACAGTTCGTCGCAAATCATCGGTAAATGTCGGATTGCTTCGGCTCGAGATCCGGAAATCGATCAAAAAGATCGTTCCGTTCCTGTGATTTTAGCACTCCGGTCTTTTAACCCGGCAAATTAATCCAGTAAATGAACCACCAGTCCCGAACGCAGTTTCGGTTCAAACCAGGTGGATTTTGGCGGCATGGTTTTGCCGGCGTCGGCAATAGCCATCAGATCTTCGATGGAAGTCGGATAA
>JAFGSO010000514.1 GCA_016934605.1 Calditrichota bacterium
CCCAGCTTGGAATCTCCCAGCCGGAAGATATCATAAAAATCTCCACCGACAATTTGTGATGGTATATTCAAAAAGCTTATTTTCAGTCCGGGAAAATCCGGGGGCCTTTCAGGCAATAATGCCTTCTGAACTTTGGAGGCGATTATCAGTTCGCTCTCAAGCCTTTTTTTCTGAGTCGCTGCTTCATATAACTGAGCATTCTCGATGGCAATTACCGCCTGGCCGGCAAATGTCAGAAGCAGTTCTTTATCGGCCGGAGTGAAATGATTGATTCTGTTACTCTCCAGGGCCATCACCCCAAGCACCTTTTCACCGCTAAGCAGCGGCACAGTTAACTGAGAAGCGGTATTATTCCGGACAGGGTAGTAATAGGGATCGTTGGTAACATCGTTGATGATACTGGCCGTTTTATTCTGAATAACCCAGCCATAAATTCCCAGATCCAGCTTCAGAGATAATTTATCCAGCAATTTTTTATCATAGCCGCGGGTGACCATCCTGCGCAGCACCCTGGCTTTATCATCGATCAGAAATATTCCGCCTGCGTCATAATTTACCAGCTGATTAATCGATTCAATGATGGATTCAAGTACTTCGTTCAGATCCAGAGAGGATGATATTTTTTTCCCGATTTCCACCAGAAGCTGATTCTGCAAGGACTTCTTTTCGACCTCTGAATAAAGAAAATCGTTTTCCAGAACATCTGCCGTCTTCTTGAAAATCCTCAACAGCATAGTATTGATGCTTGCAAAATGAATATAATAATGAAAAGAACGATCAAATGTAACAAAACCCAGATATCCCTTGTAACTTTTCAGAAAATATATGTAATGATACTTTTCTCCTTCAGGAAGTAGTGACATTGCATTTTTAAGAGCAATATGTTTCTCCCGCAACTTTTGCAGCGAGAAAAATTCAATTTCATCTTTCAAAATTTTATTCAGATCTGAATTTCCGGGTAGTTTAAGCAATTTGGGAATCTCATCATCGGTCCGGTTTGTGGAAAACAATTCATAATCCTCTCCCCAGCAGTAATAAAATGTCCAGACATGATCGTTGAAAGAATTTTTCATAAAATTGATAAACTTCTCAATGATAAGCTGGAAGTCCAGGGTGGAATTTAACTCCACATTAAATTTCGCCAGAGACTGGTTCAGGGTAAAAATTTTGCGGTAAAAATTCCGATCGATAAAATTACGAATCGCCCAGGTAATCTGCTCATGAAAGAACAGAGTTATTATAAGCAGAATAAACAGAGGAAATACCGGTTCGCTTGTCTGAAAAATGAATTCAAAAAAACAGGAGAGAACCAGAAAAAACAGAATATACAGAACAGTCATCAGGAGTATGCGGAACAATTTCTTGATATATGGACGAATGTTCACATTTTCCCCATATTTTTTGAATGCTAAATATAGGAGTTCTGTACTCAGGAAATCAAGAAAATCAAAAATCATTTTATGAGAATAAAATTTAGGGAATAACCATTTTCGAATGACCGAATTTATGGAAAAAGACAGATAATATCCGAATAGTTCAGATACAAACGTATTTTTTTTGGTTTTCGAAAAGAGAATATGTATCTTTACCGGTTTAAAAGGAGGCAACTTTTATGCGCGGAACTCTGACCGAAACTCAGATGAAGGCACTCCTGGAATCGGTTAAACTGATTAATTCAACTCTCGATCTGGATGAACTTCTGTTTCTGATTATGGACGAAATCACCCGGAATCTGAATGCAGAACGGGGTACTCTATATATAGTGGATGAATCAAAAAACGAGATATGGTCAAAAATAGCCCTGGGAGATAAGGAACTGGTGATTCGCCAGCCTGTGGGCAAAGGCATATCCGGGTATGTGGCCGAAACAGGTAAGGTCCTGAATATCAGAGATGCGTACAATGAACCGCGTTTCAATCCCGAGTTCGACAAAAAGAGCGGATACAGAACTCGATCGATTTTGTGCATGCCCGTGAATGACCGCACGGGTAAAACGATCGCTGTTTTACAGATATTGAATAAAAGAAATGGTTTTTTTGATAAAAAAGATGAGTTCTTCACCGCAGTTTTTACGGATTACATATCTCTGGCCATACAGAATGCCCAGTTGTACCGGGAGGCTCTGGAGAGGAAAAGTTTGGAAGATGAAATTGCTGTTGCCGGAGAAATTCAAAAACTGCTACTGCCCGCCAAACTGCCGCAACTGGATGAGTATGAACTGTTTGCTTATCACAGACCATCCCGTTACATCGGTGGCGACTACTATGACCTGTTCTTTAATCAGGATGCTCTCAACCTGATCCTGGCCGATGTTTCCGGAAAAGGAACGCCGGCGGCATTACTCATGGCCAGTCTTCAGGCTACCGTTCATAATATAATCGGGAATTCTCATACCAGCCTGGACATTGTCAATACCATCAACAGCCATCTTTATTCCATCACTGCTCCCGACAAGTATGCTACCCTGGTGTGGGGAAGAATCGATTTGTCCAGGCATTCATTCACTTATATCACAGCAGGTCATGTTCCACCCTTTCTGTTCAAACGCATCCAACAGGATATTTCTGTTACAGAGCTTCCCATTGCCGGTATTCCGGTAGGACTGCTTCCAAAATTCGATTTCAGGGAAGGTTCGGTTCAGTTGAACGAAGATGATATTCTTGTTATCTGCTCCGATGGTATAACAGAAGCTCAGAACGGAAATGAGGAAATGTTCGATAATCATCGGCTGGTGAAGATTGTCAGCAACAATTTCCATCAGGATGCAGAAACGATCGGCAGGAAAATTATTGAAGAGGTATCATCATTCCAGAAAAACGGTTCTTATGAAGATGATATAACTCTTCTGATCATCAAAAGAAAAAGTTCATGAACCCGGATTGAAGGAAAAGTGGATCATAAAATACCAGATCATCTCATAATGGCATATACAAATCATTAGATTAAAAAAAAGGAATTTGGAATTTGGAACTTGGAATTTTCAATTATATTTATCTTTCATACACTCACACCATATAGCTTTTCCAGTTACTGATATGAAGCGCTGAAAGATCTGTTCTGGAAATAGCTTCTGCGAAACGCATAGCAAACTGCCGGTTGGTAATCAGAGGAATACCGTAATCCACTGCAGTACGACGGATCATATAATCGTTGGTCAGCTCCGTCTCCTGGTAGTTTTTTGGTATATTGATAACCAGATCGATTCGGCCTTCTTTGATATAATCAATAGTATTGGGTTGCCTCTTATCCAGTGGCCAGTTCAGAATTTCTGCCGGAATACCATTATTGTTTAAAAAATTCGCAGTTCCACGGGTGGCATAAATTTTTATTCCCATATTTTCCATCATCCGGATGCTCTCCAGCAGTTCCGCCTTGGATTCAATGGAACCGGTGGACAGAAGAACGGATGCAACTGGATATCTGTATCCTACCGACAGAAGAGCTTTTAGAAACGCTTCATCGAAATCATGGCCCAGGCATCCCACCTCTCCGGTTGATGCCATTTCCACTCCCAGGGTGGGATCTGCTCCCTCCAGGCGGGTAAAAGAAAACTGCGGAGCTTTTACTCCCACATAATTCATTTCAAATAAAGCCGTATCGATCGGATCGGTTGGAATACCCATAATAACCCTGGTGGCAATTTCAATAAAATTTTTCTTCAAAATCTTTGATACGAATGGAAAACTTCGTGATGCCCTTAAATTGCACTCAATGACTTTCACTTCATTTTGCTTGGCAATAAACTGAATATTGAAGGGCCCATTAATCTGAAGTGCTTTCGCTATCTGATGTGAAATTTGCCTGATTTGCCGGATGGTTTCCAGGTAAGTCCGCTGCGGTGGGAGAACCAGTGTGGCATCTCCCGAGTGAACCCCCGCATTTTCTACATGTTCCGAAATGGCATGAATAACAATTCGCCCGTTCTGAGCAACACCATCCAGTTCTATCTCTTTGGCGTTTTCCAAAAATTTACTGATCACTATCGGGTGCTCGGGCGAAATATCCACTGCCAGATCCAGAAACCGCGAAAGCTCACTGTCGTTGGAGGCAACTGCCATGGCAGCACCGCTCAGAACATAGGAAGGTCGGACCAGCACGGGATATCCGATAGAACCTGCAAAACGCGTGGCTTCTTCCAGGGTGGTCAGCTCCTTCCATATTGGCTGATCAATTTTGAGCTTATCCAGCAGTCCGGAAAATTTTCGCCTGTTTTCGGCCATATCGATATTTTGTGCCGATGTTCCCAGAATGGGAATTCCCGCCCGCTCCAGATCACATGCCAGGTTATTGGGAATCTGCCCCCCCATGGAAATGATGACTCCTTCAGGTTTCAGTTTCTCATAAATCTCCAGGATAGTTTCCAGACAAATTTCATCAAAAAAGAGAAGATCAAATTCATCATAATCGGTACTCACCGTTTCCGGATTATAGTTTAGCATAATCGTCTGATAACCCAGCTGACGAAGCATCATTCCGGTGTTAACAGCACACCAGTCAAATTCCACCGAACTGCCGATCCGGTAGGCTCCTGAACCCAGGATTAACACTCTTTTTCCCTCGCTTGCCGTCACTTCATCCTGAAGACCATTGTAAGTAATATAAAGATAGTTTGTTTGAGCGGGATACTCTGCCCCCAGAGTATCGATCTGTCTGACTGCAGGATGCATGGCGGCTCTTTCACGGTATGCCCGGATTTCCTGCTGGTCCGACCCAATGATGATGGCAATCTGATTGTCAGAGAAGCCGGCTTTTTTCGCCTCTTTCATCAAACTCAGCGGGAGATTATTCAGAGAAAACGCGGAGAGCTCTTTCTCAATCTGAACTACCCTGGCGATTTTATGCAGGAACCAGGGATCGATCCGGGAAAGTTTGTGTATTTTATCGACGGAATATCCGTCACGGATAGCCTGAACGATCGCAAAAATCCGCTCCTCGGTGGGAACTTTCAGTGCCCTCTGCAGATTCTCCAGAGGGAAATCTTTGTTAGCCACCAGACCCTGTGCCCCCGTTTCCAGCATGCGTAAGGCTTTTTGAAGTGCTTCCTCAAATTTTCGGCCGATTGCCATTACCTCTCCCACCGATTTCATACCGGAACCGATTTTTCGGGAAACATGCCGGAATTTTTTCAGATCCCAGCGAGGAATCTTCACAACCACATAATCCAGAGCCGGTTCGAAGAAAGCCCTGGTTACACGGGTGATGCTGTTAGGCAGTTCGTGAAGTCCATATCCGATAGCCAGTTTGGCGGCAATAAATGCCAGGGGATAACCGGTAGCTTTGGATGCAAGTGCCGAACTTCGCGAGAGACGTGCATTCACTTCAATTATTCGATACTCTTCGGAACGGGGGTTGAGAGCATATTGTATATTGCACTCGCCCACGATTCCCAGATGCCGTATTACCTTTATGGCAACTTCCCGCAAAAGATGGTATTCACGGTTGGACAATGTCTGACTGGGAGCCACCACAATGCTTTCGCCGGTATGGATACCCATGGGATCGAAATTTTCCATATTGCAGACCGTGATACAGTTGTCATACTGATCTCTCATTACTTCATATTCAATCTCTTTCCAGCCCCCAAGATATTCTTCAACAAGAATTTGGGGGGTATGAGAGAATGCTTTACGTGCCAGTTGCCTCAGCTCTTTTTCATTCCGGCACACTCCGGATCCAAGTCCCCCCAGGGCAAAGGCAATGCGAACGATTACCGGGTAGGTCAATTCTCCGGCAACAGATACGGCATCTTCCACATTTTGCGCTGCCTTGCTTCTGGGGAATTCCACCCCGATCTCACGAAGTCTTTCTACAAAAAGCTCACGGTCTTCGGTGTCAATCACAGTGGAAACTGAAGTTCCTAATACCTGAAGATTATATTTTTCAAATACTCCTTTACGATACAATTCAATTCCGCAGTTCAGTGCGGTTTGTCCTCCGAATCCCAGCAGTATTCCATCGGGTCTTTCTGCCTCTATCACCTTTTCCACAAAATCAGGCGTCACCGGCAGGAAATAAACCTGATCTGCCAGATGATCCGAGGTCTGAATGGTGGCAATATTCGGATTAATCAGTACCGTATAGATACCTTCTTCCTTGAGGGCCTTGATTGCCTGGCTGCCGGAATAATCAAATTCTCCGGCCTCGCCGATTTTCAGCGCAGAGCTTCCCAGAATGATAACTTTTGATATGGCCTGATTCACAGATTAACCACCTTTAAAAATTCATCGAATAAAAAGTCGGCATCACTGGGACCCGGAGATGCTTCAGGATGGAACTGCACACTCATAAAACGTCCGGAGACATGCCGTATACCTTCATTGGTCTGGTCATTTAAATTGATAAACCATGGTTCCCACTCAGCCGGGAGAGTCTGGTTATCTACAGCAAATCCGTGATTCTGGGAAGTAATCAGACATTTCCTGCTGTTCATTTCCATTACCGGCTGATTCTGACTGCGATGACCGTATTTCAATTTGTATGTGTTCGCTCCGGCAGCCAGCGCCATCAGCTGGTGACCAAGGCAGATTCCAAAAACCGGTTTATTTTCTGCAATTGCTTTTCGGATCTGCAATATGGTTTGCCGGCACATCTTCGGATCCCCGGGACCGTTGGAAATAACCAGACCGTGATAACGAATTTTACTGATATCATAATTCCAGGGCAGACGGAGTACCCGGACGTTCCTTTTCAATAATGAATGAATGATGTTGTGCTTACAACCACAGTCCAGAAGCGCAATGGTTTTGCTACCCTTTCCGTAATTCACCGGTTGCTTTATACTGCAATTCTCAACCAGATTTTCATGATTGGGATCCCAGAATGGAATATCCGTTTCATCAAAAACCAGTTTACCCGGCATGGTACCTTTTTCGCGCAGAATCTTGGTCAGTACCCGGGTATCGATATCAAACAGTGCCGGAATTTCATGTTCTGTAAGCCATTGGGAAAGGCTTTTTTGTGAATTCCAGTGGTTGTATTCCTGCGAATAATCCGAAACCAGCAGCGCGCTTATTTGGATGCTACGCGATTCCAGGACAGAGGATAACTGTTGCCTTCCTTTTTCCGCTGGCACACCATAATTCCCGATCAGTGGATAAGTAAAGGTCAGAATCTGGCCAAAGTATGATGGATCCGTTAGTGTTTCCGGATATCCCATCATGCCGGTGTTGAAAACCACTTCTCCGGCAACAGACCGTTTGAATCCGAAAGAACTTCCCTCGAAGACAGTGCCGTCCTCCAAAATCAGGCGGGCTTTCTGATTGGTTTTTAGCGTGGAGATTTCTGAAATCATCAAAGCGTTCTTGATAAAATTTGGCCAATATAAAAAATTATGGCGGGAAATGAAATATGATTTTTGAGAAATGGTGAAAAGAGATGGAAAATAAATATGTAGAAATCAATAATTCCGCTGGTAATATTTATCGAACAGGCTGTTTATATTTTTATCCTGATCATCCAGACTTTCGGGATCTTTCCGTTTAATTTCAATAATTGTACCCAGCGGTATTTCTGCCAGCAGTGTCAATTCTTTCTCGTTTAATCTGTCACGCTGGTCGTATTCCAGAATTTCGATGATTTGTTTTAAAGGTACCTCAAGAAAAACTTTCATCAACTGAATATCGAATGTATCACCTGCTTCCTTTTCGATTGTTTCCCATACTTTTTCGATCGGTTCCCGGTCCCGGTACTGCCTACGGGAAGTAAGAGCATCAAATACATCCGCCAGTGCCAGCATACGTCCACCCGGCGGGATCTCTCCATTTTTCAGTCCGTCAGGATATCCCTGCCCGTTCAATTTTTCATGGTGGGTTGAAGCAATTTCCGGGACATTTTTCAGGTTGCGCGGAAAATGGATGCTTTCCAGAATCTGCCTGGTTACCGCCGGATGTTTTTTGATCAACTGGTACTCCTCCTGATTCAGTTTTCCAGCTTTAAAAAGTACATCTTCAGGTATACCGAGTTTTCCGATGTCATGAAGCAAACCTGCAAAACGCACTTCTTCACAGCTGCAATCCATTGCTTTCAACTGTTTACAAATGGCCACTGAATAAAGAGTCACTCTGCGCGAGTGACCGGCGGTAATATAATCCCTGGTATCCAGAGTGGCAGAAAGTGTATCCACAAAACTGTTCAGGGATTCAACTTGTTCTTCATACAGAAGGGAGTTTTCAACAGTGGTTGCTGTAATCTGTGAAATAGCCGACAATAATTCTTCATCCGCTCTAGTAAAGGGACCGTCGAATTTATTGAGAATCTGATATACACCTATAGTGATGCCGTCCCGATTTTTCAGGGGCATGGTAAGCATATTTTTCGTTTTATAACCGGTCTTTTTATCGATATCAGGATTGAAACGTGAATCCTTGTAGGCATCCGGAATATTCAGAATTTCTCCGGTCCTGGCTACATGTCCGGCAATACCCCTGTCTGCGGGGAACCGGATCTCTTTCCCCTTTTCTATCCCCATTGCCACAATTGACCATAATTCATTCTTATCCTCATCCAGCAGGAAAACGGTACACCGGTCAGCCTTTAATATTTTGGCAACTTCCTCCATGGTGGTAAGCAGGAGTTTGTCCAGATCGAGATGTGTCTGAAGATTTTCTGCCAGATGGAGCAGTACTTTTAACCTCTGGTTCTCTTCCTGCAAATTTTTCAGGACAATCGATTCATTTATCTGATTCATCTTTCTTCTCCACCTCTTCATAATCGACATCCTCGATATCTTCTGCATCAAAAGTTTTTACTTTTTTTCGGGGACTTCCTTTCACTTCAGAGCGGGGTTGAGAGATGAATCGGACGACTTTTCTGACAAGATTGTAAAGGAGATAAAACAAAATTATATAAAGAATGAGGCGGATCATCATAATAAACCTTTATCCAGATTAAAGGTCACTATTTTCTTGCCGGTTCGATGCCGGCTGATTTCCATCAGAATCTGGTTCAGGTGATTTTCATAATTCACAAAATCAAGATTTTCGGTGTTGATGATAAGCAACGGAGTGGCACTGTAATTCCAGAAAAATTCTTCATACAGATTGTTCAGTGCGTCAATATATTCCTCTTTAATATGGCCTTCGTAGGGCCTGCTGCGCCTGCGGATATTATACATCAAGCGGCGGGTAGAAGCTTTCAGATAAATAGCCAGATCCGGTTTAACAATCTGTTTTTCCAGGATTCTGGCCAGCATATTATAGAGGGACATTTCTTTTTCATTCAGATTCAGAGTGGCAAAAATCCGGTCCTTGACAAACATATAATCTGCAATAATTCTTTTTTGAAACAGATCATATTGCTTGATCTGTTCCTGCTGACGATAGCGGCTCAGCAGAAAAAAAATCTGAGTCTCGAAAGCAAAATGCTCCGGATCCCGGTAAAAATCTTCAAGGAATGGATTTTCTTCAAATTCTTCCAGAACGAGCCGCCCTCCCAGACGCTGTTGCAGCAGATGTGCCAGGGATGTTTTGCCCGCTCCGATAACCCCTTCTATCGCGATATAATGTAAATGCTCAAATTTTAATTCCATCCGGATACCAATCTGATTCTAACATTTCAATTATCGTTTCATCGATACATTTATCAAGCATTTCCGACACTGTTTCTCCATCGAGGGGGGATTTCCACTGAGGCGCAATATCATTCAGTGGTTTTAAAACAAATCTGCGATTCCTGAAGTCCGGATGCGGAATTGTCAGATCAGCGCTGTGCAAACTGAGATTGTCGTAAAAAATAATATCCAGATCGATTTCCCGGGGCCCCCATTTCTCACGCTTCTTTCGGCCAACCGCCGTTTCAATGTCCTTCAACCGTTGCAGCAGGTCATGAGGAAAAAGAGTCGTCTGCATAAGAATGACCGAGTTCAAAAAATCCGGTTGCTCTTTAAAACCATATGGTGTTGTTTCGTACAGGGGTGCAACCGATAAAACCTTACCAATGGAATGAAGCTGATCGACTGCCTTTCTGAGATACGATAGACGATTCCCCACATTCGATCCGATGGCGATCACTGCTTCAGGCATCAACCGTTCTTTTTTTTAAATATTCGACTTCCACATTATCCATGAATCCGTTCAGGGGGACATGTGGTTTCCGGACCCGAATAAGCACGGATTCTACCGGGAAATTTTCCAGTATCTCTTTTGAAATCCGGTCTGCAAGTGTTTCCAGCAGGGTAAACTTATAACTTTTAAAAACATGATCTACCCGCTTATAAGCAGTCTCAAAATTTACTGTATCTTTAAGATCATCCGTCTCGATAGCTTTCCCAAAATCCACCTCCAGCTCCATATCCACCTGAAATTTCTGTCCCAGCTCCCGCTCCGCCTGGTAATAACCGTGATGTGCATAAAAGATCATATTATTAAATCGTATTTTTCCCATAAACACTCGCTTCCTCCAAAACCGCTTTATTCTCGTCTGTTTTCGGAATAGGATATTTCCCATCGAAGCAGGCGTAGCAAAATTCATTCGGCTGCTTGACGCAATTCTTAAGATCTTCAATTTTCAGATACTTCAGAGAATCTACTTCCACATAGTCACGAATTTCGTCCAGGGTCATATTATTGGCGATCAGTTCATCCTTCCGGGGTGTATCAATACCATAGAAACATGAAAATCTGACAGGAGGGGAACCAATCCGGAGATGCACTTCGCGGGCACCGGCGCCTCTGATCATGCGGACAATTTTCCGGATGGTCGTTCCTCTGACAATGGAGTCATCCACCACTACAACTTTTTTATCATTGAAAAAATGTTTCAGTGGATTGAATTTCTGCCGGACGGATTCATCACGTAGATACTGATCCGGCCTGATAAATGTCCGCCCAACATAATGATTCCGAATAAGCCCGAAATCGAAGGGGATTCTTTTGGCATTTGCATAACCAAGTGCCATGAAATTTGCCGAATCAGGAACGGGCATAACCACGTCGGCATCAAAATCATCATATCCAGCCAGCTTGGCACCTATTTTCTGACGAACATTATAGACATATTCATTAAATTGTGAACTGTCCGGCCGGGCAAAATAAATCAGTTCGAAGACACATTGCTTCAGCTCTTTGGGTTCATTTTTAAAAAGTACATCCGGTTTTGGCGATGAAATGACATTTTCCTGAGTAACCTGGATGATTTCTCCCGGTTTAACCTCCCGCATTTCCTCCGGCCGCAGAATATCCAGGGCACATGTTTCGGATGCTACTGCTACATCTCCGTTTATTTCGCCGATAATCAGAGGCCTGAATCCGTATTCATCACGAAAAA
>JAFGSO010000515.1 GCA_016934605.1 Calditrichota bacterium
TAAGCGTGGAAGAGGTGCTGTCCAACGCCATCGAATGTTTTGTAACCGGCACAGCTGCGATTATTACATCGGTAAGCGATATCGGTTATGGCGGAAAAACCTACCATATTAACCGCAATGATTACAAACTTGCCAATCAATTATACGATAAACTAATCGGAATACAGCTTCAGAGGGAGAAAGATCCTTACCACTGGGTTACGGTTGTAGAGTAGATCGCAAATCTCGAGGGGACGTGCAGAAGTATTATCTTATTCAATACCATGAATAATTGAACTCATGATAAATCAACGCTTCCGGAAACCAATAAGGAGAGGATATGGCAACCAATAAAGGAAATGCCCAGAGAATCTGGCATAACGGTAATTTTATCAACTGGGAAGATGCAAAAATTCATGTCATGTCCCACGTCGTTCATTACGGGACAGCGGTATTTGAGGGCATCCGTTGTTATAAAACCAGGAAAGGGAGTGCCATATTTCGACTGCCGGAACATGTTAAGCGACTCTTTAATTCGGCAAAAATTTACCGAATGGTTCCCCCCGATTTTACTTACGATCAGATTTTTCAGGCCTGCATCGATTCGGTGAAAGTGAATAATTTTGATGATTGTTATATCCGTCCCGTCATTTTCCGAGGACTGGGTGAATTCGGAGTGAATCCCCTGAAATCCCCGGTTGAAACCTATATCATCACCTGGCACTGGGGGAAATATCTGGGTCCCGACGCCCTTGAGAATGGAGTGGAAGTTCAGATTGCCTCCTGGAACCGCTTCTCGCCAAATACTTTACCGGCATTAGCCAAGGCCGGTGCCAATTATATGAATTCACAGCTGATAAAAATGGAGGCACTTCAGCACGGTTATATTGAAGGAATTGCGCTGGATACTTATGGTTTTGTATCCGAGGGCAGTGGTGAAAATATCTTTATCGTGAAGGACGGAGAAATATTTACCCCGCCGATCAGTGCCTCTGTTTTACCGGGTATCACCAGGGACAGCATCATCCGGCTCAGCCGGGAAATGGGACTCAATGTCCACGAAGAGATGATACCGCGCGAGATATTGTACATAGCCGATGAAGTTTTTTTTACGGGCACGGCAGCAGAAATAACACCTATCTCTTGTATTGATAAAATCGATGTCGGAAATGGAAAACGCGGATCAATCACCAAAAAATTACAGGATGAATTCTTCGGTATTATCAGCGGGGAGAAGGAAGATCGGTTTGGGTGGCTGGAGTATCTGGATTAGAGGTATAAGGTATAGGGAAATAAGGGTATAGGGAAATAGGGATATAGGGAAATAAGGGTATGGGGGTAATGCAGAATTCGAATTTTGAAGCATTGAATCCGAATATATCTTAAAAACCTTTTTAAAACATTTTTTTACTGAAATCCTTTAGCCTTTGTCCTTTATCCTAAGTTTCATGATCCTCTGCGCCCAATTCACCGTTATCTCTTTTCCATTTTTATTTTGAAATATTTTTGAATCCTGAATCCTGAATCCTTTAGAGAGCAACCTCATCACTTCAACGGCGTAAGCACTATAGTTCCGGCCGGAATTTCCGAAGTTCATCGTGGCCCATTTCCAGTCCGTTTTTTTGAGGTCCGGTTTCCTGTTTTCGCAACAAGAATGCAAAAATCAATCCCATAAATCCAGTGATCGAAAAGAACCACATTCCCAGGGCATAGTCTGTAATACCATCAGCCGTACTGATATCATTTGCCCAGCCAACGAGAAAATTGAAAACTGTAAGTCCTATATTCTGGATCATAGTCATGAGGCCATAGGCAGTACCCAGCTTTTTCTCAGCCACGATAAGAGCTACAGAGGGCCACATGGCAGCAGGAACCAGGGAAAATGCGATACCCATGATAGCGGTCATCCAGCGGGGATCGACTGGTGCATATTGCATGATAAGATAGACCGGAACAATCATAAATGATCCCAGAATCATCAGAGATGCCCGTTTCCCAAAGCGATCGATATATATACCGAACAATGGTGTTCCGATCATAGATGCAAGAGTAATGACGCTGGATGCAAATCCCGCTGCCTCTCTTGTTAATCCATGATGTTCAATGAAAAATTTAACAGCGAAGGTTTGAAAGGGGAAAATAGCAGAATAAAAGGTGACACAGAGCAGGGATATATACCAGAATGATTTTTTGAATGAAAAGATTTGCGAGAGAACTATTTTATCGGGCTTTTCTTCCGGCGGCATTTTAAAGACATTTCGTGCTCTGTTATCCATAAAGGCAAATATTAAAACCGAAATTACCGACACTGCTGCCATGGTGGTTGATATGAGGAGCGGACCCTGCCATTCCGAATACAGGCTTTTGGCCCAGGTGGGCGAATTCAATGCAGCGAAAGAACCGAGCCGGGCTACCGTCAGATTCAATCCAAAAGCAAAAGAAAGCTCCTTTCCCTTAAACCACTTGGCTATAACAGTCGTGATAGCGACGATAAGTGATTCAGCACCGAGCCCGAAAACCAGACGTCCGCCTGCCATCAGAATGACTTCCCCACCGCTGAAAGTCGTCATCACCGTTCCAATCATACAGAGAGAAGAAAACAATATGGAAGATTTTCGGGTTCCGATCCGGTCGATGATAATACCACCGATCAGAACCATGATGATATTGGGCAGACTATATATGGCATTGAGCAATCCGATATTGCTGTCTGTATATCCCAGCTGGGCTTTCAGTAAATCCGCCAGAGGACTGATACTGTCATAAACATAATAATTGCCGAACATCGCCAGACTGATAAACAGGAGAATCAACCAGCGAAAAAGCGGGGTAGGCTCTTTTTTCAGATCATCGGATACCATAATTCCTCGCAGATTTAATATTCA
>JAFGSO010000092.1 GCA_016934605.1 Calditrichota bacterium
ACTGATTCGAGCACAGGTTTTCTATGATTTGGATGAATATGATTCTGCACTTGAAAAACTGAATAAACTAATTGAAGATGATTCCCGCTTCAAAAATTTTGCCCGTTTTCAGAAGGTTCGCATTCTTCAGGAAAAAAATCAGATGGCAGAAGCCCTGGAGATTTTCAGGGACGTTGAGGACGATATAGAGGTAAATGACCAGTATATAGATGTTTTAATGGATTTTGCTTACTCTGTTCCGGAGATAAAGATACAGGAACATTATACCCGCAAACTCCTGAAAATTAATAAATGGCCGCAAAATGATCTGATTTATCGTGCGTATATGTTCAGGAATCTTGCTCTCATCCAAAAACAGCAGAACAACATACAACAGGCCGTCCGAACTCTGGAGCGGGGCATAACGGAGCTCCAGGATACTGTTAATGTGAACTCTCTTCAGTCTACCCTGGAACTGATTGGTATGATTGGTAAGGAAGCACCGCCTCTATCCGCCGAAACCTGGTTGAATTCAAGGCCTGCGCAGATTAAAGATCTCAAAGGTAAAGTGATCCTTATTGATTTTTGGGCGCCCTGGTGCAGTCCCTGCCGGGTTGTAATCCCAACGCTGGTTGATGAGTATCAGAAAAAGAAAGACAAGGGACTGGTTATTCTCGGATATACCCGTCTTTACGGAACATATCGGGATGACATTCAGAGAGTCGGAAAAGTAGAACCAAAAGACGAAATCCGATATATTGCAGATTTTCTGAAACGGTACAACATGACATATCCGGTTGCTATTGACCATGATAAAGAAGGATTCGAAACTTATTTTATCCAGGGGATTCCCACACTTATTTTTATCGATAAAGAAGGCAAAATAGCTGATTTTAAAATTGGATCGGGCAATGAGCACTCTATCAGAGACAGGATCGATGAATTGCTTTAGATAATTCTGTCTTATATCATGGAATCCGATTCGTTTATTTGGATTTTATTTTTTTGAAGGCTGGAAAATCTTTGGAGTATCGTTTTCTCTTTTATCCCAATTGCCAGCAGGAAACCAGCAATATTCCGGAGATTATTTGATGAAATTCAGATAATGCTCGATTATTGCCTTTCCTCTTACGGTATTGACAGATAACCAGAGCATATTTTCCCTGTCGGTGAAAATAAAGTGGGTCTGTCCCATTCCGAAATAACGTAAAACCTGCTTACCATTTATCAGCACAGTTTCGCCTCCGACAAATGGATTGTTTCCATCCGAAATTTTTGAAGCCATTTTCCGCATTTCAGATTTCGCCGTATTTTCCCGGGTATATTCAGAAATGTAAATGGTAAGGGGACCAGACACATTCTGGTAGATTCCGATCCGGTTGATTTCTGGTGTCACTTCTTTCAAGTGCATATGATCCACCACATCTTTTGCTTCTTTGCCTCTCAACAGATTAATTCGTTTATAATCGAGCAATTTCTCAGGCAGGTATCTATTTTCTGATGAACAATTAAGCAGCCAGAAAAATAATGTTGTGAAAATCAGAATGAACCTGAGGTAGCTGGTAGGTTCAATCATTTACTTTGATCCCTTTATATATTAACCTCAAAATTCCAGTTGTTTTTTCTCCGGCCATGAGTAATATGATAATTGCTGACTAAACGAAAAGCACCATATCTCCCGGCAATGGTGCTTTTATGTTTTTGCTGAAGCTAAAGTTATAAACAGATCAGTATTATTCTGTATAATATTTAATCATTTCCACAATCGTGTTATTACAAACTTTGCAGAATGGTTTTTTCCCCTTGGAAAACATGATACAATCCAGCATGGGACGGTACAGCCCTTCGGACATATATCCTGCTCCTTCAAAGACACCGACCTTTCCTTTATATTTGCTTTTCTCCAGAAATTTATCCACTTCCTCGGCATGCTTGCGGGATAATTCTTCGGATTCTTCCTCCAGTTTTTTAATCTCATCTTCCGGCGCCATTTCCCGTTTCAGTTTGGCAATTTTATCATTCAGCTGTTCACGTACCTGCTGATAGGCCACATCCATTTTATCGTAGGCTTCTTTTTCCCAGGGGGTAGGAATTTTAATGCCAGGAGTGAGTAGTTTTTCCCATTTCACATTTGGCGGATCGAGCAGGGCAGTGATATTGGGTTCCAGAGGTTCAACATCGGTGGGATAAAATTCTTCATAGGCAATGGAAGATGTATAGTATTCATCTGCCAGACCTGCAAAGGAATGTCCAAATTCGTGAATAAAAACATACTCGTGCCACTGGTTATCCGTGGTGAAGGTAAGGTAAAAATTATAGATACCGCCGCCACCATAGCGTGTTGAATTGACCATAATCAGCAGCGCATCGTAGGGAACATGGGCAGCTACGTCCCTCAGACTTTTATTGTCCTCGGTCAACAGATAGCGTTCCGAGCCCATGGAATTGAAGGTGGTATTTATGACCGTACTTTTATATCGACCGGCCCGTGGTTCATCAGTGCCGCTCTCATCAGAATACTTCAGCACACCGTAGATATTAAAGCTGTTTTTCAGTGATTTGTACGGTTCAGTCCGAAGAAAGATCTTGCTAAAACGACCCAGATCTTCAACGAATTTAAATTCATCCGTTGGCGCATAACCTTCGCCGATAATCGCCATGTCCAATTTCAGATTAGAATCTCCGCTCATAACCGATTCATAAACTTTTACATTTTTTAACCATTCATCGGTGATAATATTTATGCTGTTCGGATCGATGGCCTGAGAAAAGAAGCGGTGCAGTTTGTTTTCACGGTCTCGGTTTTCAAGAGTGAATACGATATTCTGTTTAGGAAAAGGGATCAGAGCAGATTCATGATAGGTTCGCTTAATTTCCTGGAGCGCAGGTCCGGATGTTTTGTATTCGCCGGAGTAACTGTCGAATCCCCTTGAATAGATGAGTGTACCGGAAGCCTCATCATAAATTTTCACTGCATAGCGACCCCGGTTAAACGGATCAATCAGATGGGTTTTGCTGCCGGCCCAGATTCCCTGGCGATAGACTTTGTCAACGGTGATGATTTCGGATTTGGCATCAGCAATATGAAAGTAGTCGATCCGCATGGTATAGTCGGTGAAGTAATCGTTGTAGTTCACCGCAGACTGGGCGACAAGCATAACCGGCAAAATGCAAAACACTGTTATCAATAAGAGGAATCGGATCATCAGGTCTCCTTTCTCAATTAAGTAGTCAGATAATCATAAATTTACCATCCAAAGTTGCAGAATAAAATTTTTTTATTC
>JAFGSO010000516.1 GCA_016934605.1 Calditrichota bacterium
CCAGTATATCGGTTATGCGACGGTACGGCTCGAAAATGTGGATGTGGATATTGACCTGACCACCCAGGTAGAATTTCAGATGCAAGAGACCAGTCTGGAGCTGGGTGAAACGGTAACAGTGGTTGCCGAACGTGAACTGGTGACTAAAGATTTGACAGCTTCAACCGCCAAAGTGGATGCAGATCAGATTCAGGCCTTGCCCATCACTGAAATAAATGAAGCTCTTCAATTACAGGCAGGATATCTGGATGGTCACGTACGCGGAGGACGGCAGGGAGAAATTGCCTACTGGATTGACGGTGTGCCGGTAACGGATTCCTACGACGGCGGACAGGTAGTTGAGATTAATAAAGATATGGTGGAGGAGCTGCAGTTCGTCAGCGGGGCCTTCAATGCAGAGTATGGGCAAGCCATGTCCGGAATTGTAAATATTACCACTCGAGAACCGCGAGAAAAGTTTGGCGGCAGTTTCACTACCTATTTTGGTGATTACTTTAGCACCAATGAATTCGACCGGGATCAGTATTATGAGGATGTTGTTGCGGGAAATCGTTCTCCCAGGCTGGGTAGTGACGAAGTCTGGATGAATGTTCAGAATTTTGATCCCTCACGTATCCGAAACTTCGAGGGCAGTATTTTCGGCACTATTGTGGCCAACAAGCTTTCTTATTTTATCAATTCCCGTTACATATATTTTGGCGGATGGCAGTACGGACAGCGGGTCTATAATCCCCGAAATATTGCTTATATCGACAGTGCCAATAATTTTATTCAGTTCCGGGATACCCAGGGACAGGGAGATGGAGAATATGTTCCCATGAACTGGAACCGCAAGCTGTATTTTCAGGGAAAATTGACCTATTATATCTCTCCTCTGGTTAAACTGAACTACAATTTTATCCGGGATGATGTGGAATTTGAAGAATACGACCGCGTCTACAAATTGAATCCCGATGGAAATCTGACACGGAACCGGACGGGTTATACCCACCTTCTGAAGTTAACTCATACACTGAACAATAAGACATATTATGACCTCGGTCTGTCATATTTTGATAAAACTTACAGTCAATCTGTTTATGAGAATATGTTTGACCCCAAATATGTTCATCCTCGCCTGAATGAGGAATTCGAAGCTTTCAGTTTCAGGACCGGCGGGAACAATAACCAGTTTTTTATGCGAAACACCAAAACCTATCTGGTGAAACTGGATCTGGCTGGCCAGGTGACCAGGACCCATCTGATCAAAACCGGCGTGGAGTTCCGCTATAATTCATTGTATTTCGATGATATAACGCTGAGACCCCTGGAAGGAGATAACCTTGATCTGCGCAGAGATTCACCCTTCATGACCCCTGAAGTTTTTCCCGTTGGCACCATCTACCACGATCAGTATAAACATAATCCTCTTGAACTGTCCTTCTATATTCAGGACAAGATGGAATTTGAGGATATCATTGTAAATGCCGGAATTCGTGTGGATCATTTCAGACCGGATGGTGTCATTCTATCGGATCCTACAGATCCGGATATTTATCTTCCGCTTAATCCGGAAAACCGGTATAAGGATCTTAACGGCAATGGACTCCAGGATCCGGGTGAGCCATTTGTGACATTTGCCGAGAGGCAGCGATACTGGTATGAGGATGCCAGCAATAAAACCCAGATCAGTCCCCGGCTGGGTGCTTCTTTTCCCATCACCGCTACCGGGGTCATCCATTTTTCGTATGGCCATTTTTTCCAGATACCGAATTTTGAATTGCTCTACCGGAATCCCCAGTTCAAACTGGATATAAGCGGTGGTTCCGGCAATCTGGGCGTTATCGGAAATGCCAATATGGATCCGCAGCAGACCATTTCCGGTGAAATCGGCCTGCAGCAGCAGTTGAGTGAAACGGTAGTAGCCGATGTTACCATGTTTTTTCGGGATATCCGGGATCTGGCCGGGACAAGGGCGGAAGAGATCCAGCTTATCAGCGGTGAAACCTACAGCCGTCTGGCCAACAGTGATTTCGGATTTGTGAAGGGATTCATCATCTCGGTAAAAAACCGCTACTCTACCGGCATCAACTACACCGTGGATTATACTTTCCAGATTGCCAAGGGTACGGCCTCCGATCCCGAACAGGCCCGGAACGCCCTGGCCGGTGGTGCGCTTCCCGAAGTTCGTTTAACGCCGCTCAGCTGGGACCAGCGCCACACGCTGAATGGTTCACTTGGTTATAATCAGAAAACCTGGGGAATTAACTTTATCGGACAGCTGGGCAGCGGTCAGCCATATACTCCCAGGCAAACCAGCGATGTGGCCACCATCCGTGAAAACAGCCAGACCAAGCCTTTTTACTGGAATGTAGATATGCGGGTTTACAAAGATTTCAACTTTTTCTCCAGAAGATGGTCAGTATTCCTGAGGGTGTTCAATCTGTTTGATACCCTGAACGAGGTGAATGTGTATAATGATACCGGCCGGGCCGGTTTTACCACAGATTTGGAGCGAAACCGCGAGCTGAATCCGGCTCAAAATATCAATACCATCGATGAATGGTATCTGAATATTACCCATTATTCTGAACCGCGCCGGATTGAGTTTGGTATGATGTTCGACTTTTAAAATAATTTCAATTTATTGAGGTAATGATGATAAATCCTCCAAAATTTCTAGTTAGCCTGTTCATTCTGGTAATGATATTCAGTGAATTTCTGTTCGCACAGAACAGCGGCAGGGCTTTCCGCCGTAGCGGAATTCTAAACGGTAACCAGGTAAAAACTGTTTATGGAAACTGGGGTGTTATCGGACAGCCATCCAGCCGTGGTCCCAGAGGTGCCTGGATTTTTGATACCAACGGCTATATCGGTGATGTCAGTCCGCTGGTGGGTGCTGAGGTAGTGGGACGAGTTGTTGCTACCGGAAGAGATACCACATTCTTCTGGGTGATTGATTGTCCGGCAGACAGACCTGCACAGAATCGCGATGAATCCTCTGTTGGAAACCGGCAGGCTTTTGAGCCGGTAAGCGGCTATTTCAATGAAAATGCCAACAGTCCCGCCATCAGCGCGGATAAAAAAACCTGGCCGCCCTTCTGGCCGGATATTCAGGATCCGGAAGATCCCCGCTACGATCCCGACGGATGGGCCGGCTCCTGGAATGGTTTTTTCGGTCGGGATGTCTTCAACGCAGACCTGGAAACCTATTTTGTGATGGATGACAATGCCGACAATGAATTCAATGTAGCCTCTGAGAATGATGCCGGTATTGAATTCCGTCCCATACCATCAAATCCGAGCCGAAATGGCATGGGTCTTGATATCCGGGTACGGGCTTTGCAATGGCAACAGATTCTGGCACAGGATAATATTTTCTGGCTGTATAATATCCGAAACAATGGTGAGTTTCTTTATCCCCGGTCGGTTTTCGGTATGCTGGTGGGTACCTATGTCGGTGTAACAGGTACGGATGATGCACCCATGGAATATGATGACGACTACTCTTTCTTTGATGTCAATGAAGACTTAACCTATACCGGAGATTATCCCAATGATAATTCCCGCAACCCCTTCTGGCAGGGAGCGGTGGGATTGGTAGGCTATGCGTTTCTGGAAAGTCCGGGAAATCCCTTCGACGGTATCGATAATGATAATGATGCTGATTCACCGGGATTATCCCCTGTCGGTCCTTTATTCACCGAGGATGACTTTGTGCCGGAAACCTTTACCAATAATCCAAATCCGGGTGCAGGTTTTCGGAACAGATTCGTGACCATTACCCAGCAGACAGAAATAAATCCGTTCGGACAGGAGATTGTTCGCTATGTCCGTGAAGTACATACACTTACTACTGCAGAAACCACAGTTGTGTCACTAGGGGATACTTTCCGTATTGTTTCGGATGTGACCAGAGTTGTTGAAGGCAACCGGGTGATTGTCAGCGGACGGGAAGAAATCAATCCCAATGCCCTGGACGGAAAAGACAACGATCTGGACGGACTAATAGACGAAAATTATTTTCTGCACTACAGACAGGTACGACGGTCCTCTACAGGTCAGGTGCTTTTTGATATTCTCAATCCCATACACCATGTAAATTATTTTACTGGCAGTGGTTTGAATGATCTGATGATTGATGAAAGACGGGATGACGGAATTGACAATGACGGTGACTGGAGCCGGAATCCGATCACCGGTGAAGAAATCCGCGACGAAGAAGGTCGTTTGATCGATGATGTGGGGCAGGACGGGCGACCCGGCACCGGGGATTTTGGAGAAAACAACGGACAACCCGATCCGGGAGAACCCAATTTCGATGCACTGGATAAGTCCGAGTCAGATCAGATCGGATTGTCGAGCTTTCAGTATTTTGCACCTTCCAATCAGATTGCACTGGGTGATGAAAACGACATGTGGAGCCGGTTACGTCCCGGATTTTTCGAAGTCCCCACTTCTATTGTCGGTGGCAAACCGATTTCAGGTGAGGACGGTGACTTTCTCTATGGTACCGGTTATTTCCCGCTCACTCCGGGCCAGACGGAAAGGCTTTCACTGGCGCTTATCTATGCCTTCAACGAAGAAGAGCTGGTTAAAAAATTGGCAACAGTCCGGGATATTTATAATGCCGATTATCGTTTTCCCATTGCCCCGGAAAAACCCACTCTGAAAGTGGTGGCTGGAGATAATCAGGTGACATTGTACTGGGACAGAACCGCAGAACGTTCATTCGATCCTGTACTGCGGGAATTTGATTTTGAAGGTTATAAAATTTATCGTGCAACCGATCCGCTCTTTAACGATGCCCGGGTCGTAACTAACTCCGCCGGAACAGTGGTTTCCTACAAACCGATCGCTCAATACGATCTGGTCAATGGCATTTCCGGTTGGTTCTATGCGCCTTACGATCTTTATCAGATTCTGGAAGGATGGGCATTTAACCTGGGCGAGGAAACTGGTCTGATCCATTCATATGTGGATGATGAAGTCCAGAACGGACGGACTTATTATTATGCGGTGGTTTCTTACGACCGGGGAGACCAGGAAACCGGAATTATTCCCAACGAGTGTACCAAGAATATTACCCAGCTGAATACCGGTGAAGTGCTTCTGGATGTGAATACAGCAGTTGTTACCCCATCTCCTGAAAGAGCCGGATATAAAACACCGATAAAGGAAGACACACTCTCGCACCCCAGCGGACAGGGTTTCGGCAATGTAATGTATGAAGTGCTCGATGAGACGGTGTTGACCGGCAATCAGTATCAGGTATATTTCTGGGATACGTCTAACGATGGTATAGACAATAACGAAAACTGGACACTTGCCAATGATGTCGGGGCAGACGGCATTCCGAATACCCAGGATGAGGGTGAAGGTGACGGGAGACCGACCGTCGGGGAACCGAACCTGGATGCCAGAGATACCAAGGAACTGGAAAAGATAACTACCTATTACGCGGTAAAAGATTTGAAGGAGTACAGTGAAGAATTTGTGCCGCGTGATACTGTTTTTGTGGATCTTTCCCGTGAAAATCTGGCAGAGGGTAGTATTCTGGTCAGGAAGCCATTTGGGGAAACGGTAGATCCCACCCAGTACGAGCTCGATTTTGAAAGAGGCCGGATCAGGGCCTCATCCACAGGTGCCCTGGATGAACCTAATTACACTATCACCTATCAGTATCATCCGGTCTATTTCAGTCCGTACATGCAGGGTAGTCCCTGGATTGAACCGATTGGGGATACCGATATTTTCGATGGACTGACTCTGAACTTTAATAATATCTGGCGAACTGAACTGGATGAGGTGAATTCAGGCTGGTCTGATGAAAGCATAAGGTATGGGTATCAATTGAAATCTGAGCCGGTTTATGTTGCA
>JAFGSO010000517.1 GCA_016934605.1 Calditrichota bacterium
ATGCGTGTCCGGGAATCCTTTAACCATCGGAAATTCAAATTTGCATCCCGTAATTTTTATCCTGAATTTCTGGCAGTTATCGAAATAATGCAGGATTACAGGAGATATTTTCCTGATATTGTGCCGATAGAATCGACCGTTTCAATGCGATATACATTAAAAAACAGGATAAAATTCCCGGCTCTGGCAAAACATCTTGGTATCAGTACCAAAGAATTGCAGAAACTGAATCCCTCCTACACTTCAAGAGCTGTGAACGGACGGCTATATCTGCCTTCCGGTTACTGGATGAATTTGCCTCCGGGGAGCGATCTTGTGAAATTGGAAATGGAAATGTATAATCCCGACAAAGAGATATTGGCAGAACCATCGGAACCGCTTCATAGAGAAACCTTCAGAATAACAGATAGTCGTATTACTCCTTCTGAGCATATTCCGGAGCTGTCCAAAACAGAATTTAAAGCGGGAAATTCATATCAGAAACCGGGTGTGATGTCAGAAGAATCAATCCCTCGGCTCTCCCCCGAGAACTGGAACGGACTAATCTCTTTTGTGGAATCCTATCCACCGGAAATCATGCAGGAGATAGAACGGGATATTAGAGGTTATCTGGAAATCAGTAATAACCGGGTGAACGTGCTGGCCAATGAAACTCTGGGACATTTTGCGGACTGGCTGGGTATTCCTCTTCACTATCTGCAAAAATTGAACAATATGGGAAGAAGAAGAACTATCTATCAGGGACAGAGACTCCGACTTGATTTTTCTCGGGTAAGCCCGGAAGAATTCTCGCGCAAAAGGCACGAATACCATCTGGAAATTTTAAAAAGTTTTATGCGGGAAAAGGAATTCGTAAATTTGGCTGAATATCAGATTAACCGGGGAGAATCAGTCTGGGAATTGGCTAAAAACAGATATCAGATTCCGTTAGAAATAATTCAATATTTCAATATCCGCATGGATATAAACAGATTATATCCAGGAGATGTTTTGAGGATTCCGACGTTTCAATCTTATAATTCACTGGAGGAGACCTTATGAAAATCAAAGAAAAAATCGAGGGAGATGTAGCGGTTCTGACTGTCTCAGGTAATATGATGGGTGGCCCTGAGACGATGAGTGTACACGATAAGGTGAAAAGTCTCACGGCAGATGGTATTAAAAAAGTGGTCATCGATCTCAAGAACGTCAAATGGATGAACAGTTCTGGACTCGGTGTTCTGATGGCATGTATGACTACTTTGAACAATTCCGGTGGTCAATTGAAGCTGGCCAGCGTCACAGAAAAAGTGAAAAGTCTTCTGGTTATTACCCAGCTTCTTAGAATTTTTGAGACCTTTGAAACTGCAGACCGGGCTGTCGCTTCATTCCAGGAGGAACAGCAAAGCTGAAGAATCCAAAAGTCTGATCGGGAGCATTCTGAGCAGAATGCTCTCCGGTCTTCCCGGGAAGTATTTAACAAAAGCTGACATCTCTCTATCCTTAAAGCATATAACCGGATAGTGAATGAAAATTTTTCATGAACATTCATGGGAAGTCTCACCTCAGGAAGCCCGCAAAATCCAATTAGAATTAAAATCCCGAATAGATTTTGTATCCAGAATGAATATTGAGGATATTGACACAGTAGCTGCTGCCGACATTTCCTATCATAAACATGACAGGTATCTGTATGCAGCTGTTGCACTCTTTTCCTTCAGCGATCTCAAATTTCTGTCGTCACACTCTTTAAAAATGCAAAGCACATTTCCCTATATTCCCGGGTACCTTAGCTTCCGTGAAGCCCCACCGATAATCGAAATTTTCAGGAAAATTGATACCAGGCCGGATGTTCTGCTCTGCGACGGACAGGGTATTGCACATCCCCGGCATTTCGGGTTGGCATCTCACCTGGGCTTATTGCTCGATATACCCACTATCGGTTGTGCAAAATCAGTGCTGGTAGGCGAATATGAAGAACCTCCGCAAGAAAGAGGAGCAGCTTCCCCACTTATCTTCAAGCAGAAAAAAGTGGGAGAAGTATTGAGGACCAGCAGCCACGTTAAACCGGTTTTTGTTTCACCGGGACACAAAATTTCCTTTGAAGATGCGCATGAAATTATTCTGCGGTGCAGTCCCCGCTTCAGGATTCCCGAACCGCTGCGCGTCGCTCATAAGATTGTCAACGAAATCCGACTGAATGATATCTCCGATGATAAATTTTTTAAGTAGTACAAAATATATGTGATGCGAAGGATTCAGATTATGAATGAAAAGTTGATAAACGAACTTGAATCGAAATTGCAGCAGAAAGAAAAGGAATTGTATTCGATTCAAAAAATCGGCCAGGCACTGAGCAGTACACTTCATCTGGATGAATTATTAAATCTGATTATGAAGGAGATAACTATCCTCAGTAATGCAGATCGAAGTACGCTGTACCTGGTGGACAGGGAAAAAGGCGAAATATGGTCTAAAATAGCACTTAAGGCAGAGATTAAAGAAATCCGCCAGAAACTCGGTGTGGGAATTTCGGGTTATGTGGCTGCAACCGGGGATAAAATAAATATCAGAGATGCCTATCGCGATCAGCGTTTCGATCCGACCACCGATAAAAAAACCGGTTATCAGACCAAATCGATTCTCTGCCTTCCGGTATGGGAACCGACATCAGACCAGCAGTCTCGCGAAGTAATGGGAGTAATTCAGGTGCTGAATAAGAAGGATGGATTTTTTACTGACGAGGATGAAGCTATCATGGAGGCTGTTGCCTCTGAAGTGGCAGTAGCTCTTTCTAACGCAAGGCTGTATGAAGAACTGGAAAAAAAGTACCGGGAAATTGATCTGCTTTATGAATTTGAGCAGAAACTGTCGGGGACCTATAAACTGGATGATGTATTGTCTGATATACTCAGCGATATGCTCAACTATTTGAACTGCGGTGAAACAATACTGGTATATCCGGATAAAAGCATTCTCCGTCTTGTTAGTGCTCAGAAGAAAAACGGATTTGACCAAAATTTTCATTTGCCCGCAGAAAATCTGGACCTGAGTTTTTTGATGAATCCGGTAAAAGATGATAATAAACTCCGCCCTGAGTTCAACAGGATGTTAAAAAAAGATTTTAATTTTATAAGAAAAGTTTTTCTGAGCGTGGATGATGAGGGAGACCCCCTTCAGGTCTTTCTGTTTTTACAGGATGTGCCATCTCTTAAATCGGGAAATGAAGAACATTCCCGTATACTTGATATCATTCTTCAAAAAATCTGCAGGGCTATTGAACTCCATTATCTCAGGGAAAAAATTCTGAAACAGGAACGGTTAAGCGCAGTGGGCCAGATGATGAGTACAATTGTTCATGATCTCAGAAGTCCCATTGGTAGCATTAACGGATTCCTGGAGCTCCTCTTGGAAACAGATACTACTCCTGAGGAACGAGAGGAATTTGCTGACATCATGCGATTTGAAATTCAGTCTATTACCAATATGACTACAGAAATTTTGGATTTTGCTAAAGGCAAAACCAGTATTCTGCCGAGAAAAACATCTGCAATCGATATCCTGAAGCGTTTTCAACCCCAGCTGGAACAATTATTCCGGGACAGCGGAATTGTGTTAAAAATAAATAACCATTCCCAAAATCTCATCTATGCCGATACCGATAAACTGATACGGGTCTTTTACAATATTGCCAAAAATGCCAAAGAGGCTCTTGGGAGCAAAGGGAATTTTGTCTTTACTGTAAATGATCAGGATTCGGTTGTCGTTTTCAATCTGGAAGACGATGGACCCGGTATTCCTGAAGAAATCAAGAATCATATTTTTGAGTCGTTCGTAACCAGTGGTAAGGCAAGCGGGACGGGACTGGGACTGGCCATTGTTAAGAAGATAATCGATGAACATCAGGGAACCATTGAATTGAAATCAGCGCCCGGACACGGCACTTCATTCTGTATAAAATTACCTCAGTATAAAATAGAAGAATAAGAATCTTTTGGAGAATGGCATTTTTTCGATTATTTTTAAGTTACCTGAATAAAACCATAAAGCGTTAATAAATGAAAAATTTCAAATTCTTCGGATTATTTTTATGGTCATTATTCTTGTCAATTCTCCTGGTTAGTCCCCTTTTACTAATGAATGAATGTTCCGGGGAAAACCAGAGAAATAAGGATGATCAAACAGACAGGTTTCGAAAAATGCGAGAAAAAATGGTTGAGAATCAGATCAGGGCCAGAGGGATTAAAGATAAGCGTGTGCTGGAAGCAGTTGAGGAGGTTCCCAGACACCTTTTTGTACCTGAAGATCTGAAAGAGAGAGCTTATGGAGATGAACCGTTGCCTATTGGATCCGGCCAGACAATCTCACAACCCTACATTGTAGCATATATGACGGAACAACTGGATCTGCAGCCGGAAGACAAAGTACTGGAAGTTGGAACAGGAAGCGGATATCAGGCTGCGATTCTCTCCAGACTTGTCGACAGTGTCTATACAATTGAAATCCTGCCCGAACTTTCGCAAAAGGCCCAGCAGGTAATCAGTGAACTGGGCTATAGCAACATCTTTTTTAAAGTGGGTAATGGATTCTATGGCTGGCCTGAACACGCCCCCTATGATGCCATTATTGTGACAGCGGCGCCTGAAAATATCCCGGATCCTCTAGTTGAACAGCTCAAAGAGGGCGGAGAGATGATTATTCCTGTTGGGGATTACTTCCAGGATCTATTTCTCCTCAAAAAAGAAAAAGGTAAAATTAAAAAACAAAAAAAATTACCGGTGCGTTTCGTCCCGCTTCAGGGGGAACCCTGATTAGATATATCTGAAAAAATATTACGACGAATTATATCGTCAGCCCTGGAAACCGGGAATTGATGAATTCCACCAAACCGGATGTTTAGATCGGCCATCGGGAAGAAGAGTGTATGCGCAAGAAAAAAATTAGGGAAGTAAAAGATATATTAGGCTCCGCTTTTGAGTATCAGCTTCACTCTCTATTCAGAAGATATATGATTTTCCGTGCGGATGCCTCCGCGGTGAGCGATGAGAAGATGAGTGATATTATTGCCAATCTGCTGAGCTCAGGCTACTTTCCCCGAATTTTTCAGGAAGATTCCCGGATTGTCATGCAGGTTTCCAGCTCAAAACCGGTAGAAAAGAAACCCAGAATCTGGATAAATATTTTGCTCTTTCTGGTGACGATCGTTACCACCATGATGGCCGGATCTATCATGGTGGGAAAAGATTATTTTGTGGATTTCGGAAATATCTTTTATGGCTGGAAATATTCTCTGGCCATTTTAACCATATTAACCTTTCATGAATTTGGTCATTATCTCTCAGCACAATATCACCGGATTCAGGCAACACTGCCTTATTATATTCCTCTTCCGCTCCCCGGATTTCATTTCGGCACACTGGGGGCATTTATCAGGATGAAGTCACCTATTCAGAACCGGAGATCTTTGTTGGATGTGGGCGCTGCCGGACCCCTGGCAGGATTTGTTGTCAGTATATTCTTTTTGATTATTGGATACTCAATATTACCCGATACTTCCGGAATAATTGCTTTTATTGAAACAATCCATCCGATGAATGTCTCGGGGGAAGGAACAATCAATATTGTGCTGGGAAAGTCTCTCCTCTTTGCTTTTTTCAATGATGTGATCGGGGGAGGGCGGCTGCCCATGAATGAGATCTATCATTTTCCCTATATTTTTGCCGGATGGATCGGGCTATTGGTTACAGCTATCAATCTTATTCCGATCGGGCAGCTGGACGGAGGTCATATTCTTTATGCGCTGGTCAGGCAAAAAGCCCGCCTGGTGGGTATCCTTTCCTTCTCACTG
>JAFGSO010000518.1 GCA_016934605.1 Calditrichota bacterium
AACGTATAATCCCGACCGGCTTTGGAATCTATGTCCGGTATGTGATAAACCCTTGCTGGCAGAATATGATCTGGAAAGAGCTGCCGCTAATCTCAATCGTCCCGATTCTCAGAACAAACCGGGAAATATCTGGCGTTATCATGAATTGCTTCCTGTACGAAACAGAACTTACCAGCTTACCCTGGGAGAGGGTGGAACGCCTCTGCTGGAAGCGAAACGGCTGGCAACTGAACTTGGTCTAAAGCATCTCTATATCAAGGACGAGGGGAATAATCCCACTGGTTCATTCAAGGCGCGAGGATTATGTGTGGCTGTATCCAGAGCCTGGGAACTGGGAGCGTCGGCATTGTCGATACCCTCCGCCGGAAATGCCGGAGGCGCCATGAGTGCGTACGCTGCTCTCGCCGGTCTGCCGGCATTCGTATATTTGCCGCAGGATGTACCAGTGAGTTTTGTGATGGAATGCAGAGCATTTGGAGCATCAGTGAATCTGGTGAATGGCTTGATCGGAGATTGCGGACGGGCATCACTGGAAGACTCCAAAATGTATGGACGTTTTGATCTTTCTACATTGAAGGAACCTTATCGGCTGGAAGGGAAGAAAACCATGGGGTATGAAATAGCCGAATATTTCAACTGGCAATTACCCGATGTAATAATTTATCCAACCGGAGGAGGAACGGGATTTATCGGCATGTGGAAGGCGTTTGATGAATTGGAAAAACTTGGATGGATCAATTCTCACCGCCCCAGAATGATATCCGTTCAGGCTGAGGGTTGTGCTCCGGTGGTTCGGGCTTTCCAGGAAGGTGTATCAGAAGTCCGCTTCTGGGAAAATGCAAAAACAATTGCAGATGGATTACGGGTTCCTTCAGCTATCGGGGATTTTCTCATCCTGGAAATTATGCGAAAAAGTGATGGAAGAGCTTTGTCGGTATCGGATGAGGACATGATGAATGGTGCGAAAGTATTGGGGAAAAAGCTGGGAATATTTGCATCTCCGGAGAGCGGTGCCACAGTAGCTGCCCTGGAAAAACTCCTGGAGAATCGCCTGATAGATCCCGAGGAGCGGGTTGTATTGTTCAACACCGGGAGTGGATATAAATATGGTCACCTGTGGCAGTAATGATTCTGTGACATAAAGGAAGACTACCCTTCGAAAATGGCATTTTTCCCACTGATAAATATCTCGGATAGTCACAATAACCGTCTGAATGCATAAACGTTTTTTGTAGAGGATTCCGCTTGATACAGAGAGGTTCGGATGCGAAGAAACCTGCAGTTTGGTTTCAAGCCGGAGTTTGTTATAAACGGTTTTCTGTTTATCAGGGGTTTTTGGGTTTTAAGGTAATTTTTATGTGAAATTTTGTCTAGACTGAGATGTAAATCCTTTAAATAAAATGCAGGGTTTATCACAATAAGATTGGCGCTCCAGAATCCTGGATTACTGCGTTTGCATGTCCTGACGCCCCGGGACGATGATCTTACCCCCGGTATTGGACTGGTGATTAAACCCTGCATCATAAATATATGCTTATAACTTTATTATTTCAAATGATGATTTTTAAAATTATGTTTCAAAATGTCTTAAAATTTACCAAGCATTTCTTCCGCCCGGTGCCTGACCAGTGCATACTCCAGACTGTTGAAGGTATTATGATGGATAGTTTTTTCCAGAAATTCTCTGGCCTTGGAGATGTCTCCCATGGCATAGTAAGCCTGCGCCATTCTGAATAAGTTATATGGATTTTCCAGATTCGAGCGTCGAAATTCACCCAGTGCTTCTGTAAAATTATTTTCTTTCATTGCGATTCGTCCCAGCAGTTCATGGTAGAGCCAGAGCTGATGACGGTTTTGCGTGGAATCTGCTTTTTCACCGAATTCCCGGGTTATTTTCTTTGCCTCGGCGATATCATTGGTACGAAGAAACAGGCTTGCTTTATGGTACAGAAGATTCTGCTTAATCCGATTCTTGATATCCTCCGGAAGATTCACTTCGGTTAGAATTTCAGAAGCCTGTTTGTAATTATTCTCCGCTTTTTCAACCTCTCCCAGTTCCTCATTGATCACCCCGGTTAACGTTACAAAATCGAGAAGATGGAGATTGGAAAAATCTTTCCCGGAAGTGTTTTTCAATACTGCTTTTGCCGAATCAAATTTACCTTCATCTACAAAAGAAACGGACAAAGCATAGTAAAGATAATATCGACGCTCCTTCGAATGGGGTATTTCGAGTGCTTTTTTTAACACCTGTCGTGCTTCTTTATGCCTGCCCAGAAAATTCAGATTGGTGGCAATACCGATATAAGAATTGAAAAACTCGGGTTCAATTTTTAGAGCTTTTTCATAAAGGGAGATTGATTTTTGGAATTTTCCCATCTTCATCTGTAATTCAGCATATGAATCATGGGGATTCGGGTCGTCGGAAATAAGTTTGATATATTGTTTAAATGCCTCTTCGGCTTCCTGATAATTTCCGAGATATTTATGTGCATAACCAAGTTGATTGTAGACAGGAGCAAAATTGGCATTAATTTCAGTGGCACGGCGGTATTCACCCAGGGCCAGATTGTAATCATGTTGAGAAAAATAACTGTTTCCCAGAAGATAGTATGCCTGTTCGTCTTCAGGATAAAGTTCCACCAGTTTCCGGTAGCAGTCCTGCTGCTTTTTATAAGAACCGCTGAATGTTGCTTCCATGCCTTCGATAATAAGTCGTTCACCTTCTGTAACATGGTTTTTCAACGAGATTGCATTCTCCAGTTCCTCCAGGCGGACTTCGGCATTAGGTGCTGTGATTGAAGAATACAAGTGAGCCAGGGCAAAATCGGGATCTTCACCAATCGCTTTCTGGAAAAATTTATATGCCTCCTCCAACCGCAGTTTTTCAGATAAGTCTTTTCCTTCAAGGAAATAAGATAATGCCTCCTCTGAGGAAGTTGTTATCGGGATTTTGTTGGTTCCTTCCTCCTTGCATTGAAAAAAAATTGAATAAATCAGCAGGATACTTAAAGAATAAATAAATGTTTTCAAATTACAGCTCATCGAAATCTCCGGTTTTTCTAATCCATACAAGCTTTCTTAATACGTCTATTACGATAAAATGTTACATCAAATTATGATGAGTATTTTAATCATAAATTTATTTTTATATACCTTATGAATTCAGCATAATTATCAGGAACAATGAGATGTAAAAATAGTGTTCGAAAATAAGTTTACATATCGTATCTTTTTCTGTAATTTTGAATATTGATACTGAATTAAATTTTGGGTTTTTCGAGCACCAATCCAGGCATTAAGATAATATGTATTTCTAAAACGACCCGGAAAAATATAAATAATAGTGTCTTTCACCCTGTATTAAGAATCTGGAAAACCCCGTTTGTGGATAAAAGATATTTTTATTATTAATTTACATCATTACAAAAATGCAATTATAGCTAATTATTTATATTTTACTGTAGTTTTGCACTAATTGATATTAAAGCGATGTCTCCATTGAAATTTTCAAAATTGAATTTTCTCTGTTTATTTTTGTCTCAAT
>JAFGSO010000519.1 GCA_016934605.1 Calditrichota bacterium
AGGCCAAATCATGGTGACTGAAGAACTGAATACCACCACCATGGACACCACCGGTCATGAGTTCCAGTGGGAGATTATTGAGTTTCCGAGTCTATTTGGTACGGGCAGATTATATGATGTCGCTATCATTGATGAAAATCATATCTGGGCAGTGGGAGAAATATATGCAGACAGTGCTCAGGACTGGTTGCCGTATAATGCGGTGCACTGGAATGGGAGTGACTGGGAGTTGAAAAAGATCTATGTCGATTATCGTGGACAACCAAACCTTGCTCCATTACGAGGGGTATTCGCATTACCCGATGGAAATGTAGTGTTTTCGAGCGGTTTACCTTATTTACCCGAGAACGGCCAATGGAAATTATATCATTTGTGGGATATGGGTGTGCTCAATCAAGATGATGGGAGTGTTTACAGCATATGGGGTACTTCACTCGACAACCTGTATTTTGCTGGGACGAGTGGGACGATAGTACGCTACAACGGCCGTTCTTGGTACAAGATTGAAAGTGGCACGGATCTGCCCATTTTGGACATCTGGGGTGCCAAATATAAGGATAGCGGTGAATACGAAATATTGTGTGTGGCGGAAAATTATGGTGCTTTCGGAGGAAGCAAAATTTTTGCCATACATAACAGTAAAATAACTGAAATCAAAACAAAGGGCTTGATGTCCGGCAGTCTCTGGGGAGTGTGGTTCGTTCCGGAAAGATGCTATCTGGCGGTCGGTGACGGATTATGGCAAACCCGACATATTAATGAAACCTGGCATCGAAACCAGGATTTGCCGGCCTTATTTAAGACCTCGGTGCATGGTAACGATATCAATGACATTGTGGTTTGTGGTGCCTACTGGCTCCTGGCCCACTATAACGGAATGAACTGGAAAACGTATTTTCAAATGACTTCTGGTTCACTTATAAAAGTTTTCATCAAAGACGATCTCGTTATAGCGGTTGGTGGGATCGGAAACAATGCTGTAATAGTGAGAGGGAGGTGTTAAAAGATGAAAACTAAAGATCGTTCACCTCCATGAAATAGAAAATGTAAGAAAGAATGTATTGTTCTAAATAATTTATAAAAAAGGCATCGATGTGGCAGCATCGATGCCTTAAGAATAGCAAACAAAAAACCAGATTCTGTGACCCTTCAAAAGGGTGTGGGATTTTCTGTTTGCTTATAAAAGATACAAATTAAATCCATTCTAATAAAGATCTTTTATAACCCGGAGGGAATATGTGTTATTTAACTTTTTCAAAAGCAAAATTAATAGTTTTACTCGTTATCATATTATTTAATATGAATATTTTAATGTTTGCACAACCTGCCTCTGTACCGTTTCATACCGTTGAGTATTCAATAAAAACTGATATCTATGACGGACACCAGGAAAAGATTTACCCTGAACTCATGTGGCAAGATACAATTAAAATTACTGATGCTCCATGGGTTAGGGTTCGATTCGGCAAAGTAAATCTTGGCAAGGACAGCTATTTGCAAATAAACTCATTGAAAGATAGTTCAACACAGCATATCAATTCAAAAATATTAATGGAATGGTATAATTACAGTGCCTATTTCAATGGAGATTTATTGGAAATAAAACTATTTGTTGGACCTCTGGATAGAGGCATATTCTGTGAAATTACTGAGATTATTGTTGGAGACTATCAAAATGAAGCAGTAGTCATCGAATCGATTTGTGGAACTGAGGATGATAGAGTACGGTCTTATGATCCTGCAGTGGGAAGATTGCTCACATCTCAATTATCTATATATAGGTTGTACTGGATGGATTGTTTATAATGGATTACAAGTCACAGCAGGACATTGTATTGGAGTGTCTGCTGATGTTTTGCAATTTCATGTACCAAGTTCTTTATCCGATGGTACAATTCAACATCCGCCCGTACAGCATCAATATTCTGTTGATGGGCAAAGTATTGTATTTCAAGATAATGGTATCGGAAATGATTGGGCGGTATTTGAGGTTTTTGATAATTCAGAATCAGGACTTCAACCGATCAAAGCCCAGAATGCCTCCTTGGGAATTAAACAAGATCTCAATGCAAGCGATCTTCGGGTAACGGGATTTGGTGTGGATGGACCGCCACCCGGTTTTGGAAATGGTTCAAAAAATTCAGATAACCAAACCCAACAAACACATGTTGGATCGAATGAAAATTCAAGTGATACAACTATACGTCATACTGCAGATACACAGGGCGCAAATTCTGGTAGTCCTATTATTGATGAAAGTACCGGACAAGCTATAGGTGTACACACAAATGGTGGATGTTCAAGCACAGGAGGCTACAATCAGGGTACGAGTACATATCACAGTAATTTTTGGAACGCACTTCATCCACCTGTCTCTTTCACTGTTGATCAAAAAAGACAAGATGACACACGGCTTTTAGGAACAAATATAGGTCACTGGAATGGTGCCTATTTCAATGAGATTCTCATTACTCTACCCTTACCGATTATTAATACTACACTTGGTTCAAGAGAGATACTTCGTGGCTATCAGGAAATGGTTTCAAATCCTATGGAAAAATATCGTACATGGGAAAGGAACGGCATTGAACAAACCGATACTGTGCAGAATCACCGAGGTTTCACAATTTTATCCGATTTAACCGATATGACCTCGCGTTTTCATAGATCATATACTAATTCTGAACTGATTAATGTTTTTCTCAATGCACCGGTAGGATTTAATCCAGTAAATGATGTCATCGATTTCAAAGATCCCTGGTTTATTGACTATCCTGATCCGGACTATGGATATAACAAAAGAAACCAGGGAATGGATGCACCGTTTTATTCACGATCTGCTCCGTTCTATCCGGATTATAATTCACTTTACAATGGAAATAAGTATTTGGGAGTCTTTTTAAATCAAAACCCACAATTTCAGCCTGGTGTTCCTGTTTACTCTGTCCGTTCTTTTCAGCAGGATGTGGAAGTGAACAGCAAAATGCTTACCTGGGATTTTGAGAGCTGGAGTTATGATCCTGACTCCATCGCCCTGCAGTACCCTTACAACAATACCACGGCGGTTGTCTTCAAACAGGATGGAGCCACCCTCACCGCTAACCTGAAAGCCAGGCGGGCCTCGGATACCCCTTTTGCCACGGCTTCCAACCAGGGTTTCAGTATTGGCCCGGCAGTCTTGCATTCTTATGATCTCCAGACTCAACTTATTTATGAGGATCGGGGTAACATTTATCATTCAAATACTGAAGGATCTGTTTGGGGCAAGGACAGGTTGCTGGCAGAGAAAACCGGAAGCAAGATAAATTCCATGCCGTCCCTGGCCAACATGGAAGACCAGTATTACTGGCGTCGAGGAGACAAAACGCTGGTGGTTTGGAATAAATATAATCCGCTGACCGATGAGCATACAGCCTTTGCAGGAATACTTATTCCTCCCTTCTGGGGGCTTGCCGAGCTTGAATTACCTGAATATTCATGTTCCTATCCAACACAACTTGTCGGTTCGGGATATATTATCAATTTATACAATGAAACCAGTGCCATTGTAGTTTACCGTGTGGATGGGCCGGCTGAAAATGAAACTTTTACCTCGTTACAGGCGTGGTTTTCAAGGGGAGAAAACCAGGACTGGACAATTCCCGGTACTATGAACGCTTCATATCCCTCTATTGATAGTCGTAAGAGGATCGACGTTTCTCATAATCCTCATTATTTCCTGGTATATCAAACCGAAGACGGAATAACCTATAGAGAAATCAGCCGGGATGATGATGCCGGTACTGTCGATTTCGGCGAAGCAGAAATTCTGAGTGATCTTCCATATCTGAGTCACAATGAACATCCCTGTGTGCACTCGCTTCTTTTTGAGCGATATGCATCGAATTACAGGGATACTGTTCATGTCGTCTGGCAGGCCATCTCCGAATCGGCATCGGAAGGGGGGCCGGTCGAAGAAGTTCCCGCCATCTGTCTGCGGGAGAAATGGGATGAAAGTTGGAACGCCATTAAGATTTTTCTGACTGAGAACAGTGAAGATCGTAACCCGGTCGTCACCACAGAAAAGGGAGGCGAAGAATTCCGGATGATCCATATCGCTTATCAGGAAGTTGAAGGCCAGGTCAGCCATATCATGAATTACGGGGAAGACTGGATTGCTCCACCGGAGCCCCAGATATCTGATGGCAATTTCCCGGCACTCACCACGATTGCCAATGACATCCACCTGGCTTATACCGAATGTCACCAGCAGCCGTACCGGATTATTCCCGATCGCATCTCGGAGAGTTTGGAACATGAATTCAGGGTTCCGCATGCCAGGCGACTCAGCTTCAATCTGCAGAAATCACTGACCGGTGGTCAGCTTTTGACAGCCAACGCGGATCTCACCTTCGAGATGGGAGAACCGCTGCTGAGGGACCTGAACGGCGCTCAATCGCTCACTTTTTCTGCCTACGATCCTGACCTCACGGCAGGGAATGCCTTCCGGTTTACTCCTCTCACTCCATCCGGGAAATCAGCACTCCTGCAGGTTCCGGTCTCTGTGCTGGTGCATAACCTGGTTAGAGGTGAGGCTTTATCCGAAGAACCGGTCCTGGATATATTCGATCTGGTACTGAGGGATAATGATACAAAGACTGTTCTGAAGACGGTAGCGACCTATACTACCTCCCTGTTAAACTCTGCAGAGAGGGCACAATTCTCCCTCACCGATACTTTTGTGGTGGAACTCGGAGCCTGGTCCGGAAGGGAACTGGCACTGGAGGGAGCGGTTCACCTCAAATCCACAGAAACAGGGGAGATTGGCTTTGCCGAGGTCTATGATCTTCGGTCCGGGAAAGCAGTACAAACCGAAGGTATAATGGCGTTATCTGATGCACTTTCCATTCCGGAACAATTTGCCTTAACCCAGAATTATCCAAATCCCTTCAATCCCTCCACCACCGTTTCATTTGATCTGCCGAATGATGTTACGGTCTCATTGGACATCTTCGACATCACCGGCCGTAAAATCCG
>JAFGSO010000093.1 GCA_016934605.1 Calditrichota bacterium
CTGGTGATAAAATATTACAGACTCCCAGTGGTTGAAAAAAACTCATTTATTCACAGCAATTTAAAATTTCAAATATTTTTGGTTAGATTTTGACGGTATCACCCTTTCCAGATTTTTAACTCAGACATTAAAAAAAATGGATTTTAATCAAGTTCTTCCAGCCGGATAGGTCTTTTTTCCTGAATCCATTGACTGTAATTCCCTGAATAACCCACTTTTTCCTGCCTTTTTTGTATCTTCATCAGGATATGTGATATTTTATCCCTGGACAATAATGGGCTCATAACCAGTGAATCGGCCATACGATTGACAGTACCGGCGGTATGTTGCTCTCTTCTCCTGACATATTCACTAAATCTTTCATCTTCTCTGTTCAGATAATTCCGAACAATCTGTCGAGTAGTTTCCCTGCTATGGGTAAGTGATTCACGTATATTTCCCCTTCCGGTGACGGCATTTCCAACTGCAAATATATTATCGTAGCCCTCAATCCGTCCCGAAACGGGATCCTCAATAGACAACATATCTCCCTCCACAGGAATCTCGTGGATACGTTCAGGAATACTTCCGATGGAAGAGATCACCAGAGGTGAACGTACCCGCACAAAATCTCCGGCCGGATACAATTTTCCATCCCGAATCTGAGATTTCTGAAATACAATTCCGCGAAGTCTGCCGTTTTCTACAATTTTATCAACCGGATTATGACATTCCTCCACGCGAAATAGATATTTGTTTAAAAAATTATCCAGGATTCTCTTTCTTAAGAGGAATACTTTTTCCAGCCGATTCTTATCTGCATTATCGGGAATCGGAGTAAGCGGCATGTCAATTAAACGGCGTCTGTAAAAGAGTACACATCCCTTTAACCCCAGCTGCCTGAAATTCAATTTGTGCTGCTTTAACGTTTCTGGTATTCCGTCACGCTCAAGTGAAAAGAGATCTGCAGGGATTCCCCTTTTCTCCAGAGCCATGCGAGTAGTTTCCAGCATGAGTATCTTTGCCACATCAATAGAGGCCAGACCACCGCCTATTACAATTGCATTGTCACTGATTTCACAGGAGGTCCCGTCATAATTTTTTTCATGGTTGTGGTTGAACCATGAGACGAAACTGTTCTGGTAATAAAATCCTCTTCCGATAAAATCATCGATGCCTGGTACCGGCAATGGCCGATCGTTCCAGGCACCAACTGCCAGCAGAACCGCACTAAAACCCCATTTTCCCACATCGGCGAGAGTCAGATCTTTGCCAAATTTTGTTTTGGGCACATAGAATACGCCGGGCATGGTTAATTTCTGGTCAATTTTCTGCTCTTCCTGATTTCGAAGTTTCACATGCCATTTCGGTAAACCTTCTTCAATTTTACCATAAGGGAGGGCATGTTGCTCAAAAAGCACGGAGTAAATACCCCGTTTTGATAATTGGAATGCCGCCTCCGCACCGGCAATTCCGCTTCCAAAGATGGCCACAAAATGTCCCTGATCTATATCCGGACGATTCATACCGCTACTATGATTTGTTATTAAGATGATAGTTTAAAAAATTTATGATTATCAGCCGGAATGCCGAAAATCTGTAGCAAACTAATTTTATTCATCCAACATTTCCTATCAGCCGGTGTTATCTTTTATGATAAAATATATATCCGGTTTCATTTTCTTGCCAGGATCAGATAGATATCATCGGCTTCATTCTGGCGCTCAATCTTAAATCCATGACGGGAAAGCAGGGAAGCCAATTTTTCTGCCGGTAGAAGAACGTCCCTTGCTACCGCATCTCCGGTTTCCCGGTGCATTCGGTTCAGACAAGCGCTTCCCATGAGATGCAGGATTAAAAGACTTCCACCGGGAAGCAGAATCCTTTTCCATTCATCGATGGCTTTTTCCGGTTCACCGATGTGAGGAAATACCGCGAAACAGACAACAAAATGAAAACTTTTATCCTGCAGTGGTAGAATTTGCGTATCGCCGGTGATATGATAAATTCTATCTGAACATTCTTTCCATCGCCGGTAATTCTGCCGGATCATTGCCTTCGAAAAATCGAGCTCAACAAGACCGGCATTCGCATCCAAACGGGTGCTGAGAATAGGCACCAGAATACCGGTACCGGCTCCAATATCTAAAACATGCCTGCTGCCAGTGACAGGGATTTCATCAAAAATGCTTTCAAGACGTCTTATTTTATCAGGACTTTCATCAAAATCCCACTCTTCTGCTCTGCTCTCAAAAAAATGGAGGTTACTTTCTTTAGAAATCTGACTATTCACACAATTACCTGTTATCTTTTTGAACTACCTGAGGATATTTATCTTTCAGAAATCTCAGAGCCGGGGGAATTACCAGTAAAATCATAATTATGCCGGGTAATCCATATATTACAGCTCCGATGGAGTAAAAACGTTCCGGAAAACCAAAATGCCTGGCCAGAAGCAGGACAAATAAAAAGAGAATCAGCCGGTCAATTAACAGTGCCGTTATTAAAACCATCCAGACAGTCATTCTTCTGATGTAATGTAAGTAAGACGAGATCAAACTTACGGCAATCAATTCCAGAAGAACCAGTAAAAGAATTGGCGGATAAAGCGGTGGCATTCCGGTAAACAGAAAAGACACCAGAGGAGTTACTATGGCAATGGTCAGTGCCATTGATGGAGGAACCAGAAGACTGCCCATTATCACAGGAAGAAACATAGGTAGAAAAGCACTGCCCAGCCCGACAAAATGAAAAAATAGCGGAAAAACGACACCAAGTGTTGAGAAAAGCGCTGCCAGGGGAATATGTCGGTATATGGTATTTTTTTCCATCAGATTATGCCGGTTTGGTCATTCCTGCTAATAGGGATATTTCAGAGTCACACCGGCGAGTATATGAAATCCTGGTGCGCTGTATCCTGGTAGAATTTCATATTCCCGGTCCAGAAGGTTGCGGAATTGAACGTTAATTAGCAGCATCCGATATGGCCAACCTGCTGAAATATTCATCAGATGGTAATCTCCAAGAGGGCTCTTTTCACCATTCTCGGCATACAGATCCGAGATATACTTACCGAACAAAGAAATTTGAAGACTTCTGACGGCCTGATTGTAAAAATATTTGAACATATGTTCCGGATTGAAAGCCGTCAGATTATCCGGATGTATGAAGCTGTAGGAAATTTGTATATCACTTTTTGGATAGGGCGTGAAACTGAGCCGGGATTCAACTCCCCACTGCTCCGCCTCACCACCGTTCTGGAATTTCAGGGGAGGAGGAGGAAACAGGTTTGCCGTCTGCTGAATGATGTTATTCACATCATTAAAGAACCAAGAAAGTTGCAGATTATTTTTTCTCCCCGGAAACAATACTGTCCCTATTTCGATACTGTTTACCCTTTCCGGTTTAAGTTCCGGATTGGAAACTGGAAACAGGTATAACTCCTGCAGAGTTGGCAACCGGAATCCTTTTTGATAACTGGTAAAAATTTTCAGGTTTTTATCGGGGAGAAAAGAAATTCCAGCTGTTGGAGATAATTCATTAATTTCCAGCGATGTATACTGAGCCCGCAATCCGGCCTGAATGGATACTTTCGTCAATGGATCGAAATGTCCAATGAGGTATCCTCCCACGGACGAAACGGTGTGAAGTTCAGGAGCAGGAGGAGCCTGAGGGAAAACCACATTTCTGGCTTTACCTCCATAGTAGAGAGCATCAAGACCAAGGCTCAGCTGAAATTGTGAGGAATAGTCCATAGACTGATAGGATGAGAATCCGTAGGTAAAATCATGTGATTCAAATCCATCATTAAAACGGTGATGTCCCAGGTTGGTATAGAGATGAAAGGAATTTTTCAGACGTCCCAGGGGACCTTCTATCCCGAAATCAACCATTCCGCGACGAATTCTACCGGTCCGTCCAAGATCACCCGGATCATCTGTCATGAATGGATCATCAAATTCGTATGGTACATAACGACCTTCTAGATTTACCAACCACTCACCAGAGAACTGCCGATTCATTTGAGCCATCACATTCCAACCTTGAAATCCGCTTTTAGGTATGTGTCCGTCAGTTGCTTGATGGGAGACCATCAGGCGGGTTCTGGTTTTTCCCAGCTTCTGCGAATAATCCAGATTCTGGATAAAAGTGCCATAGCTACCTCCCTGAACACTGGCTCTTATATGATTTCTGCCAGGTCGACCCGTAACAAGATTAATGACACCTCCCATGGCGTTGGAACCAAAAACTGTGGAGGAAGGTCCCCTGATCACCTCAACCTGTTGAACAGAATTCAGGCCATAAACGTCAGGAAGCGGGTGTCCGAATATTCCCATAAAATCGGGCCGCCCGTTAATCAGTACCAGAATCCCGGAATTCGGTTTTCCTCCCAGTCCCCGTATATTGACATTTCCTGAGCCCTGTGATCCCACTCCGTATCCAACCACCCTTTTCTCGAGAACAAATGTCTGAGGAGAAAAAATATCAGTGAGTTGAAGAACGGAATGAGTCGTCACCTCATTATATTTCCTGACCGGTATGACATCGACGGTATTTGTCATGGACTGAATAGAGAGTTCATAGCGGTTAGCCAGAACCAGTATCGAATCACCCAGGTGATAGGTACGGATGCTGTCCTCCGCGTTAAATTCAGATCCCGGAGCCAGAACATAGAGGACACTCAGCAAACAGAAAGATAAAAATATTTTTTTCATGTCATTCGTGTCATTATTTTAATAAACGTGTTACTAATTTATAAGGAGTATACATGATATCCAAAGGTAATTTCAGAAAATGGTATATTAGTGGTACGGTTATAAAGGAATAAAGTTATGCGGATATAAGGTTATAATGGAATGCGGATATATTAAAATTAAGATTACAAGATACAAGATAACAAGAATGTTAGTAAAAAATACACGATATAAACACCTTATAGCCTGAACCATCTCTATGCTCTCTGCTCTCTGCGCTATGCTCTTATCAATTATTATGCAGAATGAACCATTCAAGATTATTCGTATAATTCGTGGACGAAAAACGCCAGAAGCCAGAAGCCAGAAAATTAAATTCCAATTCCCAAGCACCAAATCAGTCGGCTGACTGATCCGCCTATCGGCGTGATTACAATAAAATTCCAAATCAGCCGATAGGTCAAGCCGAAGGGACAATTGACTTTGGCCAGCGACTTCAGTCGTTTGGCCAGCAGGTTAAAAATTCAAATAAATAATATATTTGATTCATCACATATATTCTATAATTTTGCTCTAAGTTTCTGGTTGCGTCCCGAATTTTACAATGAAATATCGTGTATTTGCCTGAAGCGAAGCATGATTTTTGAACTTGCAATGATGTATCAATAATATTAAGTTAAAAACCAATCTGAAATTGAGGATTTTTCATGCTCGACAAAGTGATAGACAATATTATTGTCTCTATTACCAGGGAAGTTGTTTCACCCCAGATGGACCAGATTCCTTTGAATTATCTGATGACCTGTAACATTCCGGATTCAGTAAAACACTTTTTCGATCAAGAAGTAGAAATATGGTTGCGAGAGGAAAGCGACCGGTTTACCTCCAATGATCGCTTTAATTACGATCTGCCGGAAATACGGGTTTTGATTGACAAAATATTTGATATACTGAAACAGACCGCCACATTCCATGTGAACAAGTTCAACCAGCTTCTGGAACGGGCTATTAAACTGGAAGCCAATTATCTTATAAGACCTCATCAGACACTCAGTCAGTTTCTGTTTAAAAACAGCCCGGTTATCACTACCATGGATGTTTACGATATGCTCCGGTATTTCGAGAAATTTCAGTACTATAAAATAGCTCTTACCGACTATTTCAACCTGAAGTATTTGCGGGAAATTTCTCAGAATCAGTTTGAAGAACTTATCTCCGGCATCGACCAGCAGGTCTTTGCCAAAGATCGTATAGGAACTGCCCTGCAGACTGTGAAAACAATTATTAACTTTATGAACCAGGGACGTGAACCTTCAGACAACATACCTATAGATATTTTATTGAAGGCATTCGAAGACCGTAGTCTGGATGATTTTAAGAAACTTGTCGAAAATACCGCACAACGGGGAAAGCAGGAGCTCAGTTTTCCTGAACTGGATACTCTTTTAAAGACCGGCAAGATTGAAATAGAAGAAGGTATAGAGTTACCCGAAGAACCAGAGATCTCTGTCGATCGGGTTATGGATATAGAAACTGAAAAACCGGAAGTTGCCGTCGAAGAAATAACGGTAGAGAGCCAGCCGGAAAGGGGAATTATTCAGGAAGTTCCTGAACTGGAGGAGGAAGAAGAAGAGGAAGAGGAGGAAGAGGAAGAAATTGAAGAAGAACTGGAAGATGCCGAAAAAGAACTGGCAGAAGCCCAGCATATGGAAGAAGTTGCTGCTCCGGAACCCGAAGTTGAAACCGAAGAATTGGAGGAAGAACCTCCAACAGTTGCTGAAACCGAAGAAGAACGGCTTAAATCCAGTGCAGCCGATGAGCTGGCCGATGTTGTTTCGGAAAAAATCAAAGGGAAATACCAGGAAGACCTCAATAATATCATCCCCGGTAAAAATCGCAAAAAATTCATCAAAAAAATATTCAAAAAAGATGAGCGGCGATATGCTAAATTTATTAATTATCTGAACCAGCTTTCTTCCTGGAAAAAAGCATCCGCTGCCATAGATGAAATGTTTTATCAAACCGGAATAAATCCCTATTCAAGCATTGCTGTTGAATTTTCGGACCTGGTTTACTCAAGATATTTTCCGAAGGATAAAAAAATCAACCGTCATGAATTTATGTAAAATAGATCAAGGCGGTTTCCGGTACTCTTAATCAGGTTGTTATCTTTTCACCTGTAGTTTCAAATGATTTCAAACGAACTTCCATCCCTCTATATTATTGGCGGCGGACGGGCAGGAGCGTCGTTATCCTTTTTTCTGCAACGGAAAGGATTTACCATTCTTGCTCTGGTAGAAAGGAATCCGGACAGATACCGCTTTCTTAAAGAAGATCTCCAATGGAAATTTGTTGTAACGGATATCTTGCCCGAAGTAATCAGGGATGCCGATGTTATTTTTCTCACCATACGCGATGATCACATAGCAGATATGGCTGCTCAGCTGCATTCGCTGGGCAATTTCTGGCATCAGAAGCTCGTGTTGCATTGTTCGGGAGCTCTTCCGTCTTCTATACTCAGTCCGTTGAATAATGCCGGTGCAATCACCGCCAGCTTACATCCGGTGTATTCATTCGCTATCGATCCCCGGGAAAACCGATATTTGAATGACGTGTGGTTCAATGCTGAAGGAAGTGAGCAGGCCATTAAAAAGCTTAAAACAGCTTTCTCCTTTCTGGCATCCCGAATAATTCCCGTAACTACCGAACAGAAAAAGGCCATCCATCTGGCCTGTGTATTTTATTCCAATTTTTATGTAGCCCTTGCGCAAATAAGCAGGGAATTGCTCGGGGGAATTGGCAATGCAAAGGAAAATACCTTCAGAATTTTCAATCCGCTGTTATCCTCGTCAATTTCCCAGGTCCTGGAACATGGTCCTGAAGGAGCTTTAACCGGGCCGGTAAAAAGGGCAGATATTGATACCCTGCAATCACATCTGCATTATATTCGAGATAATCATGCTCAGTTAACACAGGTCTACCTGTTTTTCAGCCGCAAGCTTCTGTCTATCAGCGGACTTCCTCAGAAAGATAAAAACAGAATAGAACAGATTCTGCAACAATTTGAGCAATAGCGTAGGTTGCCAAAATCAGCTTAAAAAACAAAAAATTCCTTTTAAAATGTGTTGACATTACTGCTCTAAAAAGTTATCTTTGATCAAATTTTACATTTGTTTTCAACCAATGTAAGTCCTTGTTATTATTTATCATACACCGGTAAAGCAAATCATCTCGGAAATAATTTTATTTATATAGATTGAGGAGGCTAGTTTATGGCGGATAGAAAAGATACCAGTTCACATGCTCTGGAGGATGACCTTTTTGCGGCACTTGTAAATGACAACGTGTCTCAGGATGAAGCCGGAAGATCGGATGCTGACGGAGGTAAATTAAAAAAATCCAGGCGGATGAAATTCGATCACTTTTTTTCCAAACCAGGAATTCATCCCTTCGATGATATTAAATGGGAAATCCGTGAAGCAGTTATCCTGAACGAGAAAAAGGAAGTTGTCTTCAAGCAATCCAATGTGGAAGTTCCTGCCTTTTGGAGCCAGTTGGCGACAAATGTGGTTGTCAGCAAATATTTTCATGGTGCGGTGGGCACAGATGAACGGGAAACAAGTGTTAAAAAGCTCATCAATAGAGTATCCCGCACAATTGCAGATTGGGGAAAAAAGGATGGATATTTCGCTTCTGCGAAACATGCGGAAACCTATTATCAGGAGCTGACTTACCTGCTGGTAAACCAGTACGCGGCATTCAACAGTCCGGTATGGTTCAATGTTGGCATTGAAAAGAAGCCGCAATGTTCTGCCTGTTTTATCAATTCTGTTGAAGACCGCATGGAGAGCATTCTGGATCTGGCCAAAATTGAAGGAATGCTATTTAAATTCGGTTCAGGTACGGGCACCAATCTGTCCACCCTGCGGTCTTCCAAGGAGGCAATCGCGGGTGGTGGGATTGCCTCCGGACCAGTGTCTTTCATGAAAGGATTCGATGCTTTTGCCGGTGTCATCAAATCCGGTGGTAAAACCCGGCGCGCTGCCAAGATGGTTATTCTCAATGCGGATCATCCGGATATTATGGAATTCATAAATTCCAAGTCCAATGAAGAAAAAAAGGCCTGGTCCCTTATTGACGCCGGATATGATGGTTCTCTGAATGGGGAAGCGTATGGTTCCATTTTCTTCCAGAATGCCAACCACAGCGTTAGAGTAACCGACGATTTCATGAAGGCGGCCGAGGAGGATCTGGAATGGGAGACCAGAGAGGTAAAATCGGGTAAAGTGGCCGGAAAGCTCCGTGCCCGTGATATTCTCCAGAAAATTGCCGAAGGAACTCACATCTGCGGTGATCCCGGGATGCAGTTCGACACCACCATCAATGAATGGCATACCTGCCGTAATTCCGCCCGAATCAACGCCTCCAACCCATGCTCGGAATACATGTTCATAGACAATACCGCCTGCAATCTGGCCTCGCTAAATCTGATGAAGTTCCTGGATGAAAATGACGAATTTGATGTGGACAAATTCCGCCAGGCAGTTCGCATCCTTATCACCGCCATGGAAATTATTGTAGATAATTCAAGTTATCCGCGGGAAGAAATCAGCCGCAATTCGCATCTATTTCGGACTCTTGGTCTCGGATATGCCAATCTGGGAGCGCTTATCATGTCCCGTGGCCGCCCTTACGATAGTGATGAGGGCAGATCTTTTGCGGCAGTCATTACCTCAATCATGACCGGCCAGGCTTATCTTACTTCCAGTGAACTTGCCGAGGTTGTAGGACCCTTCGAAGAGTTCAACAAAAACCGTGATGCCATGCTTACGGTAATTCAGAAGCACCGCAGTGCCGCGTATAATCTGGAAAAGAAGTTAATTCCCGAGAAATTTTACGAAGCCTCAAAACAGATCTGGGATGAAGCCTACGCCAGCGGTAAAAGCCATGGATACAGAAATGCTCAGGTGACTGTGTTGGCTCCTACCGGAACAATTGCCTTTTTAATGGATTGTGATACAACGGGTATTGAACCCGATATTGCCCTTGTTAAGTATAAAAAACTGGTTGGTGGTGGCCTGCTAAAAATTGTTAATCAGACAGTGGTGAAAGCACTGGAGAAGCTGAATTATTCTGAATCGGAAATTAAGAATATCATTGATTATATTCAGAACCATGATACAATTGAAGGCGCTCCTGCACTTCGGGAAGAAGATTTGCCGGTTTTTGACTGCGCCTTCAAACCTATCAACGGCCAGCGTTCCATTCACTACATGGGTCATGTCAACATGCTGGCCGCAACACAGCCATTTATTTCAGGAGCGATATCAAAAACGGTGAATGTCCCGGAAAACATTACCGTGGATGAAATTAGAGATATCTATATTGAAGCCTGGAAATCCGGGTTGAAGGCCATCTCCATTTACCGGGACAACAGCAAACGTACCCAACCGCTTTCAACTTCGGCAATTAATAAAACCATCAAGCAACATGGACGTCCTTACCGGCGCCGATTGCCCGATGAACGCCATGCTATTACACACAAATTTTCCATCGGCGGTCATGAAGGATATATTACCGCCGGAATGTACGAAGACGGATCTCCGGGTGAAATTTTCATCGTCATGGCAAAGGAGGGATCAGCAGTATCCGGATTGATGGATGCATTCGCAACGGCTATCTCCATGGCGCTGCAGTACGGCGTCCCGCTTAAGGTCCTCTGCAATAAATTTACTCACTCACGGTTCGAACCATCCGGATTTACCAACAATCCGAGAATTCCCTTTGCTAAATCAATAATGGACTACCTGTTCCGCTGGCTGGCGCTGAAATTTCTTTCCAGAGAAGAGCAGCTCCGCTATATGAGCGAAGAGTTTGTTGAGGATAATGACCGATCCATACAGGAGATCCAGGAGGGGACCACACCTGGCCTCACCTCATTACAGGCCAACAGAAGCAGTGATTTCTCCAGTGAAGCAACCTCAAAACTGGAACAACAGGAAATGGTAGTTTTTCAGACACAGGCCGATGCTCCGAACTGTCCGGAGTGCGGGAGTATTATGGTGAGAAATGGAAATTGCTACAAATGTATCGAATGCGGAACGACCAGCGGCTGTTCATGATAAACAAACAGAATGAAATAAAAAACCCGGTTGAAAACTCAGCCGGGTTTTTTATTAACTAAGGAATTACCGTCTGCAGATACCATCAGAAAGATACTGCACACAAAGATCTGTTGATTTACTTCACCCAGATAACATCAATTTTTCCGGGTCCGGTTTCAATATTTAAATCCAGATTGTACCTGGTTTTTTCCCATCTATCATTGGTATATACATCTCCGTTTTTGTAAACGTCATCAATAGAAAATGACGATAAAAATGTTTTATCCACCGTAATTCGTGTCCCTATCTCTGTGGGAAGATATAAAACCAGTTTTCCCATACCAAGTTCAATTTTTGCTTCCATATTTTCTTTATATTCACCGCTGAAATCAAGTTCGTACGATCCGATTCCTCCCTCAAAGTTGAATTCCCTGAGTCGTGCATTCCCAATTTTTTCGATATTCAGTTTTCCCACTCCCCCTTCAATTGAGAAACTCTCCATGACTACGGGATTGGGTTCCAGAAAAAAAATTTCCGTCTTGCTGACACCTACTTCCAGATCTATGTTTTTTAAACTCAAACCGCTCAGATCCAAATCACCTTTTATAACACCAAAATCAAAGTCCAGATTCATAGGGATTTCAGGATTGAACTTCAACATCATTTCATTATCATAAAGTTCATCGAAGGAGTTTATACGTCTTGATTTTTCTTCGTCATCACCTTTGCTCACATCACCGGAGAAATAAATATCCAGGTAACCTTCTTCCCCTATCACTTTATATTTTATATCCGGTCGATATCCCTTATATATAAATTCTCCTTCATATACATTCTCCCTGTTGCTTTTACCGATATCAATAAAACCGTTTCCATATTTAATTGAAACCATCACAATTTTTTCTTTTCCCACGGGTTCTTCCTCCATTACCCGACCCCTGTCTTTATCAGCAGGATAAACCGAGCTGATAAACAAAAACATCAATAATGTTATTATGATTTTCATAAGGTACTACCTCTGATATTTTTATTATTCTAAACAAGTAATTTCTTCAGTTTTTTATTCAGAATTTCTCTGGCCCGAAAAATCTGAGCCTTGACTGTGCCCAGGGGGAGATTCATTATCTCAGCGATTTCTTCATAGGATTTCTCCTCCTTATGCCGCAGAATAACAACATATCTGTAGCGCTCCGGTAAATCATTTATGGCCTCTTCAATCATCATGCTTCTCTCGCCCTGAAGCAGCGTCCTTTCCGGTCCTGGTTCATAATCCGGAATTTCAAATTCAATCTTTTCATCTTTATAGTTTATCGGTTCATGAATTGAATACGTTTTTAGTTTTCTTTTTCGCAAAAAATCGATACAATTATTGGAAGCAATTTTCATCAGCCAGGTGGAAAATGCGAACTCGTCATTAAAAGTCGAAAGTGAACTGAATGCTTTCATGAATGCTTCCTGGGTTAAATCTTCTGCTTCCTGTTTATTTCGTACCATCTTCAGCATGATTGAGAATACCAGATTCCGATACTTCTTCAGGAGTCCCTCAAATGCTTTCTCATCACCCCTCAAGGCACTTTCAATAAGCCTTTTATCTTCCTGTCTTTTTTCATTCTCCATAACTGGTACGTGCCTTATTTCTGGTTGTTACATTGTTTTTAATATAGAAATGATTTCAAATTTAAGCAAACAATCATTCCAATCCAGAATGACCGATTCAGTATATTTTTTCGTATATTAGGTGCTGACATAATAATTCTCAAAAGCGATAAATTCTCAATGAATCCGTTATTCTTACCACCAGATACCATGGTCAACCGATGACTGCAGGATATATTTTCGCCATTTTAACCGGACTTTTCTTCGGTTTACAAGGTACTCTGGGAAAAATACTTACCAGAAAAGTATCACCTCTGATCATTACCTGGGCTTCGTTCACCTTTGGCTTCCCCTGTCTTTTTATTTATCTCCTGTTCGACGGATTTCCTGCTGTTGAGTGGCAGGATTTTCTCACCGGAACAGCCGTCAGCTTTATTATAAATTCATTCGCCTGGTATCTGTTTTACAAGGCATTGGAAAGTTCAACTCTTTCCCGTACCATGCCGTTCATTGCCTTCACACCGGTTTTTCTGATCCCGGTTGCTTTTATCTGGTTAAACGAACTACCAGACCTGAAAGGTATCGCAGGTGTTCTGCTCATTTTCGCCGGTGGATACGGTATCCATCTGGAGGGCAAGAATATTTTCTCCCCGGTAAAGAGTATTTTTCGGTCTAAAGGAACTCGCATCATGTTGCTGGTTTCATTTTTATGGAGCATAAGTGCCACAGCAGAGAAAATTGCCGTCGTGAGCAGCTCTCAGCCTTTCTATGGATCTGTCATAACTTTTCTTCTGGGAGCGCTTTACTTTCCAATTGTTTTTCATAAAAGGAGCAACCGTTTTTCCCATATCAGAGCCAACCTGCCGATGCTGTTTCTGGTGGGACTGGTGAACGGATTAACCTTGCTCTTTCAGTTTACAGCTCTGAAATTCATGCTGGTAAGTTATGTTATCGGATTTAAAAGAGCGGGCGTCATCATCAGTGTTCTTCTGGGTATTCTTCTACTGGATGAAAGAGACGCTGTAAGGAAATTAATCAGCACTGCACTGATGGTTATTGGAGTCTTTTTCATCATGTCGTAACCTAACCTGAATAATTCATTAACTTCCTAATGGTAGGGCACAAAGTCTGATAGATTAATAGTTAAAAGAATTCATCATGCGAGGCTGATTTCAAATGGGATTTGTCACAGCATATCCATAAAACTGGTGATTTTTGATATTCGCTCCATTTAGTATCCTATTTGTTGTGATCTTCTCCTTATCCTGGTGTCTAAGTGGCCAGGATATAGCCACTGACACATGGAACGCAGAAATAAATACAAATCAAATTATAAAAAATAGATCAGTAAATATTCATAAGTCTATTCGGCAACTGAATCGGCACAGAGGGCTCGGAGCACACAGAGAACAATACTGATAAAACTGTAAAAACAAAATCCTCAATTTTTCAGAAGTCTCTGTGAGCTCTGCGGCAACTGAATCGCCACAGAAGTTCAGGACACAGAGGAAATGATCATTATATTATATATTTTCATGGTCAAGTTTGTGAATTAACCAGGCTAAATGTGGAGTTTGGGAAAAGGAAATTTAAGCTTGCTTTAGATCCCCATCATCTTTATATACCATACTATTTTTTGTGCCATGGTTCAACAGAAAGGATTTTAAATGGAAGAATTCAAACCCCATGTTCCTTCAGAATCAACTCTAACCGATTTCAGTGCACGGGCTCTTTTGGTGGGTGCGGTTTTCGGAATACTGTTTGGATCGGCAAACGCCTATCTGGGATTACGTGTCGGTCTGACCATCAGCACCGCCATCCCGCTTGCCGTTATTTCGGTGGCATTGTTCAGGTCCTTCGAGAAAATATGGGGGAAAGCCACAATTCTGGAAGCGAATATCGCTCAGACCACTGGCTCCGCCAGCAGTTCACTGGCTTCGGGAATTATTTTTACAATCCCTGCGCTGTTCATGTGGGGATTTGAGCCAGGTCTGTTCAA
>JAFGSO010000520.1 GCA_016934605.1 Calditrichota bacterium
GAAAATCGAAAATCACATACTCTAAGTTGTTGTTTTTATTGAATCGGTATTTTTGACAGGCCGTTTTACTGTAAAAGATTAGTCAAGTATTATTACCTCTTCGCCGATCCTATATACTATCAGACATTCAGGAGGCATATATGCAGACAGTCAAGGATGGATTGGTGCTAATAGGACTCTGGTTACTCGCTCTGGGTATTGTATTTACGGTGCTGGCTATGATGACGGGATGATTATAAAAGATGGCCGGTTCTCTATTTTGAGTAACTGGCCATCTCTTATGGGGGAGGTTTGGGAGGTCAGCAGCAGACATTTCTTCGCTAATAATATTTCCTGATAAATCGCTTTAGTCTTTTTTCTTCACGAAGAAGTATTACCACCAAAATTACCAGAAATAAAACTAAAAAAACGAATAATGATATTATAATATCCGCTAACATCTTTTGTCATACCTTTTTGATTACAAACCTAAACAAATACCGTGCGGACAGCCGGAAGAGGTAAATTGGGTAAATTGGCGGGAGGAGGCCATTCACTGAACCTTCCAACTGTCCGCCTGAACAATTAATTAAATCTTTAGATTTCAAATTAGACTGAGATTACATTATGGAGGTTAAATAAAACAGCGGGCCAGGTCGCGGATCTGGCCTTTCTGACAGCAATCTGAAAGCCGGCTCTGTTGAGGGTCGGCTTTTTTATTTCTATTTAAAAATAAGAAGAAAAGAACATTAATATGATGCATGAGGCCTCCGATTTGTGTTCAGAGGTCTTCTGCCGGAAGCTGGAGAATTTTTTGTTTATAAAAAATTAATTGATAAATTATTCAAAAAGCCATATATTCTGTCATCTCATAGTAGTTGAAACCGACGATCGCACTGATGACTGGTTTTGCACTGTGTGGAATCCCCTCCTGTGGATTATAGGTTTAACCTAAAAATGAAGCATAAAAATTTATCGGGAGTAAATTATGCTGAATTGTAGATTAATTTCAGGTATAATTGTTCTTTTGCTAGCTTTTCAATTCCATATTTTTGCTCAAACCAACAATCTCGATACCACGATATCGATTAATCCCAAACAAACCTATTTGAGGATAAATAATGATCCGGGGACTCTGGATGCCATTCCATTGGCATTAGATTCCCTTGGTATCTCCTGGGGAGATTCTCTGATGCTTCAACAAATGGGAGATTATGACAACGGTCCAGGTGGTGATGTATATACCGCAATGATTGGAGTTTTCAGTACCAATGATTCATTACTGGATCCATCACAACCGCATCGGGTTCCAGGGGCAATTGAGGCTGGAGAGGATTATGTTTCAAGTCCCACCTGGAGTGGCAATTTAGCTACAGATATTCCCGAGGATTTTCGTATAGATACAACATACATTAGTGTACCCGATTCGGCAGAATATATATTTGTTTGTGCCCATGATAGTAAATATGGTGACAATTCTGATCCGGATAATGATTTTGGGGTAAGGATCGTTATTATACCCCCATCAACGGGATTTGAAGGTGATATATTAAATATGATCCGGAACGACTTCCACCTCTCCCAGAACTACCCCAATCCTTTCAACCCGAGTACGACCATTGAGTTTGACCTGCCAAAGACCAGTCAGGTCAGCCTGAGAGTATTCAACATCCTTGGAGAGGAAGTAGCTACCCTGCTTTCTGCTTCCCTGCTTTCCGGTTCCCATTCTGTGGAGTGGGATGCAAGCCAACTTTCCGGCGGAGTCTACCTCTATCGTCTGGAGGCTTATGGATTTTTTCAGACAAAGAAGATGATTTTGATGAGATAAAATTTGAATTTTTTCAATATTCGGAGGTCATTATGCGAATCAGATTGGAATTTTTCCTTGATAATTCTTTTCTCATTTTCTTCTGTTTGTTCACTTCTTCCCTGTCTCAAAATCTGATCTTAAATCCCGGCTGCGAAGATACTCTGGTCAACGGGGAAATTCCGCATTGGACGGAAGTGGTGGGTACCAACTGGACCCAGCGAACCGCCAGTCCTGCCCCCTACGAGGGTCTGGCTTATTTTTTCCCGGGAGTAGCCACATTGGCGGAATTACAGCAGGATGTGGATATCTCTGCTTATAAGACAACTATTGACGACAGCACTCAGCTGTTCATTTTTGAGGGATACGTCCGGGCGTACCCACAATCCCCAGCAGACCAGTCCCGTATTGTGCTGGAATTTCTTGATTCACTGAAGACGGCGAAAATCGATTCCTTCGACTCTGGGAATTATTCCATTACCAACGAATGGGTATCGGTAACAGATTCGACCATCGTGCCCCCGCATACCCGCCATATTCGTATTCGATTGATCAGCACACGCCGGAACGGATCGAATAACGACGGATATTATGATGATCTGAGTCTGGTCGCTTATCAGCCGGTGGGAATCTTAGGCGGTGATAACCAGATACCCAAACAGTTTCACCTGTACCAGAACTATCCCAATCCATTTAATGTAAGCACCGTTATCAGTTGGGAATTATCAATGGGCAGTCCGGTTACCCTGGTGGTATATGATCTATCGGGACGACGTATAATGAAACTGCTGAATAAACACCAACCGGCTGGTTATCATCAGATTGAATTTGACGCTTCACACTTACCGAGCGGTATTTATCTCTATCATCTGCAGGCCGGAGATTACCAACAAACCAGGAATATGATTTTTATGAAATAAGCTCATATGACTCTAAAAGATTGGTCATTTGAGTCAATTTTAGTTTAGTTCAAACTGACGCAGCTTATTTGAAATCAACAGGTCGCCGCGTTTCTGAGTTAATGACTCAATTCATGAATTCATTACACTACAGAGATCCGACTGGTTAATTGTTTTTGCCACTAGCTGATGCTCTTTATCTGGGCCATTCATCAGACGCCGGTTTACTGTTTTTCGCCACTGACGGCGCTGATCGAATTTCTCTTTTCGATCTGCCAGAATTTCATCACGCAAGCCATTATGGGCCTGCACTGGTGTTACATAATCAATTCCCGAATGGTAATGGTCCTCGTTGTACCAGCGGAAATAGATCTCAAAATAAGCCTGCGTTTATTCCACATCCCGAAACTGACCGGGATATTCCGGAATGCATTTCAAAGAATGAAAGCCACTTCGATAAACGGATTATAATTGAGGGTTTTTGCAGGTGTAAGCAGCTTGCCGGCACTCAGGAGGTAAAACGGCCGGTTGTCCTTGTCGGTTTTTTCCCTGATATTAAACAGAAAAATGAATTTCCCCCCAAAACAGAACAGCAACTTTTCAGAATTGAATACCCAGTCTCATCTCAAAATCTATATTTCTCACCGCCAGGTTATCGGTTTGGTAAGGCGTATTGAAATCGTAATTGTAAATAAATTCCGCAATCAGCGGTGTGGATACCAGGGACGATATTGCGATACCAAAACCGGCACTCAGACCATACAGAATATCATCATATTTATCATAGATTATTCTGTATCCCGCGTCCATTTTATCATTGATTTTATATTCCACCCGGGGGCCCAACAGGAAAAAGGGAGTGACTGCCGGAAGCGGATATTTGAATTTCCCTGAAATTCTGAAATTAAGGTAATCCAACCGCACATAATTGGTGCGAGATTCACCTGCTTCTCCGCCCGGATCCTGCGGCGTGGTGAAAGGAACTTCATGTTTCATTCCTTTTTGCGTATAATTTATCTCAGGTGCCAGCTCAATAAAATTCATTTCTAACAGATTCATAAAAAATCCGGCATTGATTCCCGCCCGATATTTTGAATCCAGACGTAACAGGTGATTGGTATAATCGAAATCCTGATTGGCGATTGTTAAACCAATTTTCAGACCGTATCCTTTCAGGATTTGAGAATTTCCATGGTGAATGAAGAATAATAAAAAGAGAAAAACGGGAAGGAATAATTTACCTTTCATCAGCGTTGCTCCGTTCCTTTTGCTTTCTGATACCCCACGCTTCCGCCACTCCCATAACCCCGCCAGCTCACTTTGGGGACATGGTTTGGCAGGAA
>JAFGSO010000008.1 GCA_016934605.1 Calditrichota bacterium
ATCAGTTTCACATGATAAAATCTTTAAATCATTGGCCTATCTTACTTTGTGCCCTGCTATCATGGAATTCATGAATTATTCAGGCTAGAATGAATTTAAATTTTTCTTGGCCTTTTATGATAATTATTTGATATTTAGACCTGAACGATATCGGCTTGGACTATCTCAGCAACCTGGCAAGGGGCAACATGAAACTGAAACTTCACTGGCAAATACTGATCGGACTCCTTCTGGGCATCACCCTTGGACTAATCTCACGTCCGCTTGGCTTTCAGGATTTTGTAGTGGATCAGATTTCCATTCTGGGAACCATTTTTTTACGGGCTCTGCGCATGATCATCGTTCCCCTCATCTTCTCAAGCATTATTTCAGGAGTTACCAGCATCCAATCCGCTGAAAGTTTCGGAAGACTGAGTCTGAAAACCATAATGTATTATGTTACCACCAGTCTGCTGGCTATTGTCGTCGGCCTGTTTCTGGTTAATTTTTTCGAACCAGGTGTAAAACCGGGCTTAAAGGATCTTCTCGGTTTTGAAAAAATGCCCTCCGAACTGGAAGCCACCGTTCAGAACCTGGATGAAACCCTCCTGGGAATTATTCCGGTGAATCCCATCGAATCCATGGCCAGGGGAGACATGCTTCCGATCATTTTCTTTGCCCTGTTCTTCGGATTTTTTATCACCCGTGCACCTGAGCCCTATCGCGGGCAGCTGACCAGCTTTTTTCAGGGCATATTTGAAGTCATGATGCGTCTCACCCAGTTCATTATTAAATTTACACCCATCGGCGTCTTTGCCCTGATGGCCAAAATTGTGGCACAAACCGGTCCGGAAGTGTTTGGACCGCTGGGCAATTACATGCTGGTGGTAATGTCCGGCCTGCTGTTTCATGCCTTCATAACTCTTCCCACCCTGCTCATAATTGTCGGACGGATAAATCCGATGCAGCATTTTAAAGCGATGTCCGGTGCGCTGATGACGGCATTTTCCACGGCTTCTTCATCGGCAACGTTGCCCCTTACCATGGATGCCATGGAGAATAATGCCGGTGTCTCAAACAAAGTAACCAGCTTCGTGCTTCCTCTGGGAGCAACCATCAACATGGACGGAACTGCACTTTATGAATGCGTGGCGGTGATGTTTATTGCCCAGGTCTATGGGATACCTCTTAGCATAACATCTCAGTTTATTGTAGTGCTCACCGCTTTACTTGCCAGCATTGGTGCTGCCGGTATTCCCATGGCAGGTCTGGTGATGATGGCCATTATTCTGCGTGCAGTGGGTCTCCCCTTAGAAGGTGTGGGACTCATCCTGGCCGTTGACCGTATTCTTGATATGATGAGAACATCCGTGAATGTATGGAGTGACAGTTGCGGCACGGTGGTCATTGCCCGCACAGAGGGAGAAACTCCCTTCACCATGGTAGGACAGCCAGCAGAATAATCCGAACTGCAAGCTACCGCAACGATTCATCCGAAGTGATAAAATTAACGGCTATCTGATTATTTACTATTCAGTAATCTTATCGATGTCCGTAGCCATCCTGAAATCACGGGTAGTAATTCCCCCGGCATCGTGAGTCGAGAAACGCAGAGAAACTTTATTATATACATTATACAACTCAGGATGATGGTTATGGCTCTCGGCCAGATCGGCCACCTGATTGATAAATTTCATCGCTTCGCTAAAATCACTAAATTCAAACTCTTTTTTAATGGCATTTCCATCCAGTTTCCAGCCTTTCACCTCAGTTAACCGTTGCTGTATCTCAGATTGATTCAACTTTTCCATTTCATAGCTCCTTTCTATGTTTGGAATAAATGGAGATTCAATTTTTTCAACAGGTGAAGCGGGAAGTAGTTCCGTAACTTTTCAGCCTTTCCGAACCAGAATCCACAGGAAAAAAGGTCCACCAAGAATAGCGGTGATAATTCCTACCGGAATATCTACCGGCGAAATTATTGTTCTGGCAAATGTATCACAGATTGCCAGAAATGCTCCACCGGCAAACAGAGATCCGGGTATTAAATATCTGTGATCCACCCCCAGAACCATCCGAAGAAAATGGGGTACAATTAATCCTACAAAACCAATTGGACCGCTAACGGCCACCACCAGTCCCGTAATCAGAGAGGCCAGTAAAAAGGCGATTCGCTGTACCCTGTCCACCGAAACTCCCTTGCTCCAGGCAGTATCTTCGGAAGCACTCAGAATATTGAGCATCCTGGCATGATAAAACAGAATGAGATATGCAATCAGAAGTACGGGAATGGATTTCCACAGCAGATCCGGATCTACAATATCCAGTCCTCCCATCATCCAGCGAATCATCTGACGCGTTTCCGTAAAATCTGCCAGAAAATGCAGCATCAGGATGACAGCACCAAAAAAATAACTGATAGTAATACCGGCAAGTATCATGGTATGAACAGAAATTCGCTTATGACTTCGTGCCAGGTAATAAACCAGAATGATGGTTAACAGACTGCCCACAAATGCTGCCGTCTGAATGGTTGAAAAACCCAGAACCGAAAAAGTAATCCCCAGTTTTATCATCAGCACAGCACCGAGAGCCCCACCGGCAGATACTCCAAGGGTGTAGGGAGTTGCAAGAGGATTTCTGAGCAGCGCCTGGAAAATCAGACCGGCCAGTGACAGAGTCGCGCCGGTAACAATAGCCAGCAATATCCGGGGAATACGAATATCAAAAAATATTATTCCGTCAGGATTTTCAGAGCCACGGAGGTAAGACACAACATTACTATAATCCAGATTTTGGGATCCTATAAAAGGTGTGATAAAAATGGTAAGACAAAAGACAGCAGCAAAGATTGCCAGAAAAAAATTTTTTCGGGATTTGCCGCGCATCTTTCACTCTTTTCTTTTCAGAACAGGAAAAATAATTGGCCGACCGGTCATCTTGTGATCAATTATATGAATCGGGATATCATAAACATGGTGCAAAATATCCTCCTGGATTACTTCCTTTACCGAACCGTCTGCCAGAATCTTCCCCTCTTTCAGGATCATGATACGCCGGCAGAATTGTGCTGCCAGATTAACATCATGGGTTACTGAAACGATGGTCATTTTTCTTTCCATACATAAATTCTGGAGAATATTATAAAAATGGATCTGATGTTTCAGATCCAAAGCCGTGGTCGGTTCGTCCAGCAAAAGAACTTTCGGCTGTTGGGCCAGGGCTGATGCCAGAATGACCCGCTGGCGTTCACCACCACTCAAAGTCATAAAATCCCGGTCTTTTAAAGAAAGACAATCTGTAGCTTTCATGGCCTCAAAGGAAATTTCCCGGTCTTCTGCAGAATCTAAAGCGAGGGTTTTTTGATAAGGAAACCTCCCCATCATAACAATATCAAATGCCGAAAAACGGAAGGTACTGGCAAAACCCTGAGACACAAACCCTACAATCCGGGCCAGGTCTTTCCGATTGAAGAAACGTAATGGTTTCGAGTTTAGCAGGATGGAACCAATATCCGGTACCAGGATTCGATCCGCGAGCTTCAGGAGAGTGGATTTTCCTGCACCGTTCGGACCAATGATTCCCATAAATTCTCCGGCCTCGACGGTGAACGACAAGTTCTCCAGTACAAATTGTCCGTTATAGGCAAAAGAAACTCCTTTAAACTCAATCATGCACAGCCTGGCTGATGTTTTCAATTATTTCGAAGAATCTGAGGGCAATGGTTGTGATACGGGGTCCGGGAATGACAAACAAACGCTCAGTAAAAATATAAATTCTGTTCTGCCGGATGGCTGAGAGATTCTGGAACAGTTTCCAAACCTGCTGCTCCTGAAGCCATTGTGAGTGATTGAGCGACCAGTCCGGGTGAAACTCCATGATTACCTCAATATTTTTTTTTATAAGGTCTTCCTTGCTCACCGAGAAATAGCGTACATCTACATCGCTCATGACATTTTTACCACCGCAAATTTCCCAGATCTCATTCAGATAAGTACCTTTTCCTACCACATATAAGTGGGCAAGACTCATCCGCTGCCGGCCCACTACCAGAAGGGCCGATGGTGAATATAAATTCAATGAGTCATCTCTAGAAACCAGAGCCAGGGTGTCACGAATTCCTGCTATCATTTCATCAGCCCGGTTGGGAAGGTTTAGTACTCTTCCTGCTTTCTCAATACTTACCAAAATATCCGAAATGGTCTCATTCGGCATATCGACAACCGTAAATCCCAGATTTTCCAGTTTTCGCCTGTTTTCTTCATTGGGAAATTGGAATATTATATCCGGTTGTAATATCACTATTTTTTCAAAATCGATATTCAGGTACCCGCCCACAGATTCGATGGATGCTGCCGATGGGGGATAGAGACAGAATTCGCTTCTGCCGATCAGTTGCTCTCCGGCTCCCAGCTTAAATATAATCTCGGTAATATGCGGTGCCAGAGAAACCAGTTTTGGCTGATTTTTGTCTCCCTGAGCCTGCACGAAATCCACGAAAACAGTCAGAATGAGAAACAAAATCACACCTGAAAAAAATAATTTTTTCATGAGATCGCTATTGAGGATTTCCGCTCCTCCAGTTTTTCATAAATTTCTGCTTTCTCCTTATCCGAAAGTTTTGACCAGGAAACAATTTCACTTAAAGCACGGGCGCACCCGAGACAAAACCTATTGTTATCATCCATTTTACATACCCCGATACAGGGGGATTCAGGATATTTTTTTGTCATTTCCTGTTACTCCCTCATCCGGAAATTACCGGACCAGTTGAATTTTTTGAACCTGTTGCTGGTTTCCATTGGAAAGCCGCAGCAGGTAAACTCCTGAAGCCACCGGAGCTTCATGGTCGTTCGTTCCATCCCATTTTATGGTATAAGTCCCGGGTTTCACACAGCCCTCCAACAATGTCTTAACCTGTTGTCCTCTGAGGTTGATAATATCCACAAAAATATCTGACATAGTCGAAATCTGAAATCTAACCGAGGTTTTCGGGTTAAACGGATTGGGAAAATTCGGGTAAAGATGGAAATCTCCGGGAAATTCAGGTTTCCCGATATCGATGCCAGTCGGGAACGGATCGTATACCGCTACAGAAACCGGACCGTCTCCCACCAGATAGGCTTCCAGTTTTTCAAGATCGGGTGAATAAACATAGAGGGAATCCAGGTCGAAATGACAGACATAAATATTATTCTGTGCATCAAAGGCGACACCGGGACCACCGGGTAGGGAATTACTATTGTCCCGCAAAAATTGACGATCGGTGAGATTGTAAACCATCACCCCATCGGTATAGGTTGCCAGATATGCCCTGTCCTCCGGACTTACAAAAATATTGGTCACTGGAATCGGAAGTGACTGGGTAAAACTGACAGATGAAGATCCTGCATCGATAATGTCTAACTGAGCAGGAATTGTTGTATAATTTCCCGAGCAGGCGACTATCAGATTACCCTGCGTATCAAAGTCGAGCGACTGCGGATTTGTACCCACAGGGATTTCATCTATTGTGTAATCATTAACAGAAACAACGCTAATCTTTCCTGGATCATAACCGGCACCGTTAAATCCACTGTTAGCCACATAAACATACTGGTCATGATATTTCAGACCCTGCGGAGCAACACCTGCTGGGACCGTCCGAATCACAACACCTGAATTTACATTCACAAATGCTATTTGATTGGTTATCAGAAGAGTGACAGCAGCAATCGAGTCACTTACAAATTCGATGTCGTAGGGATTTGACCCTG